>DNHA01000013.1:4970-9990 GCA_003486025.1 Micrococcaceae bacterium
GTCGAAGCCCCGGTCTACGACCAATTTGTTGAGCAGTTCGCGGCCCACGTGGCCACCATCAAATACGGCGACGTCGCCAACCCGGAAAACGTTGTAGGACCAATCATCAACGATTCGCAGTTGGCCAGCGTGCAGGGCAAAATCGAACAAGCACGACGTGAAGGCGCCCGCGAGGTTCTGACCGGAGAGATTGTTGGAAGGGTGATCCCACCTCATGTCTTTGCCGATGTCACCAGCGAGATGGAACTGTTCCGTGAAGAGATCTTCGGCCCCGTAGTTGGCATCGTCAGGGCAGATAGCGAGGAGCACGCGCTTGCCTTGGCTAACGATACCGAGTTCGGATTGTCCAGTGCGGTCTTCACCACCGACATCGAAAAGGGGGTGCGCTTTGCCCGGGGAATCAAGGCAGGGATGACGCATATTAATGACATCACCGTCAATGATGAACCGCACGTGATGTTCGGTGGAGAAAAGAACTCTGGACTGGGTCGATTCAACGGAGAATGGGCCATTGAGGAATTCACCACCGATCATTGGATCGGTGTGCAATCGACCGACAAGCAGTACCCGTTTTAGACCTTAGTCAACGCTCTTGGAGAACATGAACAGCCCCGGAATGAGCAATATCATTTCGGGGCTGTTCGTAGTTGAGCCAGATACGGTCCGCGATTAGCTGGTCGTTTCCTTCTTGGAATCCGTTGCTGGTGGCATGCGCTGGGGGCGGACCGTCAGGATGGGCATTGCTACGCTCATCGCGGCTGCCACAGTTCCCAACGCCGCAAGGTCTTCCAGTGTGGTTCGGGTCGGGCGCATGAGTCCCACTTCGCCACGCTCGAACTTGGTCAAAAGCTCCGTTGGCCTGATCCACTCCGAATTGTCAGCCTCGGTGGTCTGGTGCTTGGGTTCTTGGCCTGGCTGAACCTGGGCCACGTAGAAAAACGTGTCGAAGCGTTTGGGATTATCCGGGGGAGTGATCCAGTTGGCCCACGGACGTAGCTGAGTGACTTCTAAGTGTGCGCCGGTTTCTTCGAAAATTTCACGTCGGGCTGCTGCCAGCAGTGTTCCGGCATCCAGTACAGCTTGCTGTTCGTTCTTTTCCCAGATCGATGAGTCTTTCCACAGCTTTGCGTGCTCCACGGCCAGTGCATGCGGGATGGCCTGTGATTGAGCCTCGGCCACGTCCTGGGAATCAACCCGACCGCCAGGGTAGACAACCATTCCGGCGGCGAAGTCCATGGTGGACACGCGATGCTGGATGAAGACTTCCAATCCCTGAGCGCCTTCCCGGATCATCAGGACGCTGGCGGCACGTCGCGGTATCACTGGCTGGTTTTTCGGTGCAGTTGAGCTGGGGTCCATGATTCCTAGTATGGCCGAGATATTCCATAGCTGGGAGCACCGTGACGCTCAAGCGGAACCGGGTGAACTTGCTGCCCACGCTGCACGAGGTGTCCAAGGGGAGACCCAGTTTGGTTGGTCCCTCGTGGTCCTGGGGATTTAATGGCAACACAATCGATGTAGTGTGGATCACAACGAGTGGTGGTCAGGAAGGGTTTGTCATGTTTGAGCTCAACGAGGAACAATGTGAGCTGGTTGAAGCGGTTCGAGATTTTGCCGCAGAGAAAATTGCCCCTCATGCCTTGGAGTGGGATCAGAAGGAACATTTCCCCGTTGAGGTGTTGGCCGAGGCTGGCGAACTTGGCGTCGGTGGCATCTACGTCAGCGAAGAATATGGCGGTTCCGGACTCACTCGCAGCGACGCCGTCCTGATTTTCGAAGAATTATCCAAAGCCTGCCCTACCATCGCCGCCTACATTTCCATCCATAACATGGTGGTGTGGATGATCGATAGTTATGGAACCGACGAACAGCGTTCCACCTGGCTCCCGGCAATGACAACCATGTCGGAACTAGGGTCCTATTGCTTGACCGAACCAGGCGTCGGCTCGGATGCGGCGGCACTGAGTACCAGTGCAGTTTTGGACGGAGATGAATACGTCCTCAACGGGGCCAAGCAGTTCATTTCCGGGGCAGGTTCTTCCGCACTCTATCTAGTCATGGCGCGCACCGCGAATACCGGGGCAAAAGGAATCAGCGCATTCCTTGTTCCCGCCGATGCTATGGGACTTTCGTTCGGGCCGAAGGAAAAGAAAATGGGCTGGAATGCCCAACCCACCAGGCAGGTCTTCATGCAGAATGTTCATATTCCTGCAAGCAGCCTCTTAGGAGCTGAGGGGCAGGGCTTCTCGATTGCAATGAGCGGCCTCAACGGCGGTCGGCTGAATATCGGTGCTTGTTCCATTGGCGGCGGACAGCTCGCCTTGGAAAAATCGGTGGCTTACCTCAAAGAACGCGAAGCTTTTGGCGGTCCGCTGACCAAGCAGGAAGCTCTGGTGTTCAAACTTGCCGATATGGATATGGAACTGGAAGCCGCGCGAAGCCTGTTGCGCCGGGCTGCTGCGGCCCTGGATGCGAAGGCGCCGGATGCCGTGCGGCTTTGCGCGATGGCGAAGCGAGTGGCCACCGACGCAGGTTTTAACGCCGCCAATACCGCGATCCAATTGCATGGTGGATACGGATACCTCAGCGAATATGGGCTGGAAAAGATTGTCCGTGATCTGCGGGTGCATCAGATTCTGGAAGGTACCAACGAGATTATGCAGTTAATTGTGGGGCGCGGACTGATCGAGTCCTAAGCGCAGGCAAACCTAGAGGCCCAGTTGCGCCAGGCACGCTGCAACGCGTGCCCGATCGCTTTTGTCCAGTCCCAAAATCGGCAGTGGCAGACAGGATGGCTGAGCTAGACCCAGCTGTTCTGCGATCGCTGCGACTACGCGAAGGCTTCCACCGCACTCGGTGAATAGCTCCCAGAGCGGGGTCAGCCGTGCCGATTCGGCCAGTGCCTCGGTAGCGTTTCCTGCTTGGGCTGCGCGGGTGATCGGCAAGGCCAGTTCGGGCAAGGTGCCGCCGATAACCGAGTACCACGCGTCGCAGCCTGCGGATAAGCCTCGGGCGGCTGAAGCGTCACCGGATACCCCGATGCTCACATGTTCGGGAATGACTGCGCGAATTCCAGCTACGTGTTCGAGGGCTTTGCCCGCTGCTGGTGGAACTGCCGGAATCTTGATTGAGGCAATGCCGGGCAGCTCGGTCAGACGCCGATAGAGGTCGAGGCTAAAAGAGAAATGTGTGGTGCCGGGATTGTCATAGACGATCACCGGAAGATCGCTGTGTTCGGTGAGCGTGCGAAATAGCTCGAAGACATCTGCCTCGGTCAATGGCTGGTAGCTCACCGGTGCTAGCAGCAGTCCTGCCGCCCCCGCGCGTTGCGCGGCCGCGGCATGGGCCAGAACCTGCGAGGTGCGCAGCGCTCCAACTCCGACAAAGACCGGTGTGTCCCCGGCATGCTCAACCGCCAGGTGGGAAACCCGGGCGCGTTCTTGCGCGTCGAGATAAGCGTAGGAACCGGTGGATCCAAGGACGGTTATTGAATCTACTCCTGCGCGGTTCAGCCGTGAAATGAGTGTGGAGAATGCGGCTTCATCCAGTTGGTCGTCGGCCAACGGGGTAAGTGGGAATGCGCTGAGTCCGGTGAACATGTTCTACTCTTTCGCGATTGCCGAGGCTAGGGACAGCAGAACGCCTTGCGAGCGCACCAATTCGTACGTTAGCACGGTGCTCTGCCAAGTCCATCGAGACGGCCGTAATGGTTTCCTCCAGATCCAGAATCTCTGACGTTGGCGGCTTGCAGCAGTCACCTGCGGTCCTGGAGGGGCCAAGAGCGCACGATGGCTTTGCAAAAATGCACGAGCTTTAAAGCATTCTGTGCGCAAAATCCATTGACTGGCCTGAGTGGTCATCATAGTTTTGAGGTGTAACCTGAATCACCTTTCAGGTTGGGGGATCACACTCCGCACAATTTCACTTCGGGACCTGTTCCAAGCATTGGACGCCCCGCGAGGAGAGGCTAGACACGTGAAGCGAAGCAGCAAGGTCGTAACGGCACTGACACTGAGCGCTGGGTTGGCATTAACCGCCTGCGCACCCACCGCCGAGACCGGAACCAGCACCGAAGGCGGCGACGGCGCAAAGACTGTCAACGTCGGCATTGTCTACTCGAAGACCGGCCCACTGGCCGCCTACGGGGATGCCTACTACGAGGGGCTGCAAGCGGGCCTCGACTACGCCACCGACGGCACCAACAAGGTCGGCGAGACCGAGCTGAACATTACCTATCACGATGATGGCGGAGATCCAGATAAGGCAGTGACCGTCGCCAAAGAGCTGATTGGCAAGGACTACAAGATCCTCGCCGGGACCGCCTCATCAGGTATCGCGCTGAAGCTCGTGGAGCAGGCAGCGCAGAACAAGGTCCTCTACATTTCCGGTCCCGCAGCCTCGGATGCCATCACCGGTGCGAACAAGTACACCTTCCGCTCGGGACGCCAATCCATGCAGGATGTGGCTACCGCCGGCACCTTCGTTGATGATCTGAAGGACAAGAAGGTCACCGTTTTCGCTCAGGACAACGCGTTCGGGCAGGGAAACTTGGCCGCCGTTGACGCGATCCTGGGCATGGAGGGTGCCAAGGTCAGCTCCATCCTCGTTCCCGAGGACGCCACCGAATTCACCCCCTTTGCACGCCAGCTGGTTGACGCCAAACCTGACCTGGTCTTCGCAGCCTGGGCCGGGGCAACCTCCGGTTCCATGTGGCAGGCACTGGACCAGCAAGGCGCCTTTGACGTCGCACCAATCGTCACCGGACTGGGAGACGTGGCAACCTATGGTGCCTTCGGCGACGCCGGGGAAAAGATCTCCTTCCTGAACCACTACTTCCCGGGTGCTGCCGGCACCGAGGTTGAAAAGTCGATGATCTCTTACATCGAAGAGGCAGGCAAGGAAGTTGACCTGTTCTCGCCTGATGGATTTGTCGCCGGACAGATGATTGCCCAGGCCGTGGCCGAGGGCGGGGACGACGTAGAAAAAATGGTCACCTCGCTCGAAGGCTGGAGTTTTGAAG
>DNHA01000238.1:0-14508 GCA_003486025.1 Micrococcaceae bacterium
AATCGTTAGACTGGTTCAGTGAGCGCGACACGTGACGGATTTGTCCATCTGCATACCCATACCGAATACTCCATGTTGGATGGGGCAGCCCGACTTTCGGAGCTTTTTGAAGAAGCTAACCGACAAGGCATGGAAGCCATGGCGATTACCGACCATGGATATCTTTTTGGTGCCTTCGACTTCTGGAAGAGAGCTACTGACGCCGGAGTGAAACCAATCATCGGCGTCGAAGCCTATGTCACTCCTGGTACGGCTCGAAACGATAAAACTCGTGTGAAGTGGCGTACCGACGAATCCCAAAAGGGTGACGACGTCTCCGGCGGTGGCCTGTATAACCATATGACCTTGCTGTCATACAACAACAAGGGTATGGATAACCTCTTCAAGGGATCCTCCCGGGCATCCCTTGACTCAGTATTTGGCAAGTACCCACGCTGGGACCGTGAACTTCTCAATGAGCACTCCGAGGGCCTGATCGCCACCACAGGTTGCCCCTCAGGCGAAGTCCAGACCAAGTTGCGTCTGGGTCAGTATGATGCTGCCAAGGCTGCGGCAGCCGAACTTCAGGACTTGTTCGGAAAAGAAAATTATTTCTGCGAGATCATGGACCACGGTCTGGAGATTGAACGCCGAATCACCAAAGACCTTCTGCGACTGGCCCGCGAACTGGACATTCCGCTCGTTGCCACCAACGATCTGCACTACACCCATGAGGCCGATTCGAAGGCCCATGAGGCGCTACTGGCAATCAACTCCGGTTCCACACTCGACGAGCCGACCTATGACCAGGGCGGCAGCCGTTTCGCATTCTCTGGCTCCGGCTATTACCTGAAGAGCGCACGCGAAATGCGCGAGTTGTTCAAAGAACATCCCGAAGCGTGTGACAACACCCTTGAAATCGCTGACCGAGTTGATCTTTCTTTCGACACCAACGCGAACTACATGCCTAAGTTCCCTTGTCCGCCAGGAGAAGACGAAACTAGCTGGCTCATTAAGGAAGTAGATAAGGGACTGCACTACCGGTACCCCAACGGCATCCCCGAAGACTCACGCAGACAGGCCGACTATGAGCTTGATGTCATCATCAAGATGGGATTCCCCGGCTACTTCCTAGTCGTCGCCGACTTTATTAACTGGTCAAAGAGCAATGGCATCCGAGTGGGTCCAGGACGTGGTTCCGGTGCCGGTTCGATGGTTGCCTACGCGATGCGCATTACCGACCTCGACCCATTGGTCCATGGGTTGATCTTTGAACGTTTCTTGAACCCGGAACGTGTTTCCATGCCCGACTTCGACGTGGACTTCGATGATAGGCGCCGCTCGGAAGTCATCAAGTATGTGACCGAAAAGTATGGCGACGAACGCGTTTCAATGATTGTCACCTATGGTTCCATCAAGACCAAGCAGGCCTTGAAGGACTCCTCTCGTGTGCTGGGCTACCCGTTTAGCATGGGTGAGACCCTGACCAAGGCACTGCCACCGGCAGTGATGGCTAAAGATATCCCGCTGAACGATATTGATAACCCAGATTCAAAGCGTTATTCAGAAGCTGGAGATTTCCGCAATCTGGTGGCCAATGACCCAGAAGCCGCGCGAGTTTTCGAAACAGCCAAGGGCATTGAGGGACTGAAGCGTCAGTGGGGCGTTCACGCCGCCGGCGTCATCATGAGCTCGGATCCGATCATCGATGTCATCCCGATCATGCGCCGTATCCAAGACGGCCAGGTTATTACCCAGTTCGATTACCCGACCTGCGAAGGCTTGGGTTTGATCAAGATGGACTTCTTGGGTCTGCGCAACCTGACCATCATTTCCGACGCGTTGGAAAATATCACCTACAACACCGGAGATGAACTAGACCTCGAGGTACTGACGCTCGAAGACGTCGAAGCCTACAACCTGCTAGCTCGCGGTGACACCCTTGGTGTGTTCCAGCTCGATGGTGGGCCAATGCGCTCGCTGTTGAAGATGATGCGCCCGGATAACTTCGAAGATATCTCCGCTGTGATCGCCCTGTACCGACCAGGTCCCATGGGCGCTAACTCGCATACAAACTATGCGTTGCGCAAGACTGGATTGCAAGATGTCACCCCTATCCACCCGGAACTTGCTGAACCTCTATCCGACATTCTCGGCGGAACCTACGGCCTGATTGTGTATCAGGAGCAGGTTATGGCGATCGCGCAGAAACTTGCCGGCTACTCGCTGGGCCAAGCTGACATTTTGCGCCGTGCCATGGGTAAAAAGAAGAAGTCAGAACTGGACAAACAGTTCGCTGGCTTCAAAAAGGGCATGAATGACAACGGATATTCAGACGCAGCGGTGAAAACCCTGTGGGATATTCTGCTGCCGTTCTCCGACTACGCGTTCAACAAGGCCCACTCAGCTGCCTACGGAGTAGTCTCCTACTGGACCGCCTACCTCAAGGCGCACTACCCAGCCGAATACATGGCTGCATTGCTCACTTCTGTAGGCGATGACAAGGACAAGCTGGCGCTGTACCTGAACGAATGCCGGCACATCGGCATTACCGTGCTTCCCCCAGATGTAAATGAATCAGCACTGAACTTTACCCCTGTGGGCAAGGACATCCGCTTCGGCATGGGCGCTATCCGCAACGTGGGTGCAAACGCGGTGGCCGGCATGGTTGAGGCGCGCACTGAAAAGGGCGCCTACCGGGACTTCAGCGACTTCTTGAGCAAAGTTCCGGCGGTTGTCTGCAACAAGCGCACCATTGAATCCTTGATCAAGGCTGGCGCCTTCGACTCACTGAAGCACCCGCGTCGTGCGCTGGTGGCGATTCACGAAGAAGCCGTCGATTCGGTTATCCAGCTCAAGCGCAACGAAGCGGCGAATCAATTTGATCTGTTCAGCGCGCTGGACACCTCCGAGGTCTCAGATGCGATGACGGTAGCAATTCCTGATCTTCCCGATTGGGAGAAAAAGGAAAAGCTCGCATATGAACGAGATATGCTCGGGCTCTATGTGTCTGATCACCCGCTGCAAGGTCTGGGCTCCGCCCTCGACCAGTATGCGGACATGCCGGTGACAAGCGTGTTGTCCGATGAAGGACCCTCGGACGGGCACGTTATTTCCATAGCTGGCATGATCAGCGGGCTGCAGCGACGTATTGCCAAAAAATCCGGCAATCCCTACGCGCGCTGTGAAATCGAGGATCTCTCCGGTTCGATGGAAGTGATGTTCTTCGGCCAGGCATACCAACCGATTGCCGAGATCCTGGCAGATGACTTGATTGTCGTGATCAAGGGGCGCGTGCAACGCCGCGACGATGGCTCGATCACGCTCAACGCCCAAGAGATGATGATCCCGGAACTTTCCGATACCTCGGGCACCGGACCGGTGGTGATTGGGATTCCAACGCATAAGGCCACCGAAACGCTGATCCAGAAACTCGGTGAAGTGCTTCGAACCCACAATGGAAACACCGAGGTGCGGGTGAAACTCAGTGGCAGCCGCGGCACTTCCTTGATGCGGCTGGGCATGAATTTCAGGGTTAATCCGAACCCGGCCCTCTTTGGAGATTTAAAGGTGCTGCTCGGCCCGGGTTGCTTGGACGTGTAGCCATCGCACGACGTATGACCGGATGGGGTAACTTATGGGAACCCAATCCGGTCTTACACGTTAAACTGGAGTGGTGACCTTAAACCCAGATACCGTTTTTTCCGAACTCGCGACCATTGACTGGCGTGGAGAGAAACTCAACCGTGCTCAGCTCAAGGCCAAGTTGCCTCGACCTGAAATGAATTCGCAGACGGCCGCGGAGGTTGTTCAGCAAATCATCGACGACGTGCGTGAACATGGCATGGAGACACTCAAAGACCTCGCCAAGCGGTTCGATAAGGTTGAACTGGAACACACCAGGGTCCCTCAAGCTGAGTTAGATCGGGCCTTGAATGAGCTCGATCCCGAAGTTCGCTTGGCTTTAGAAGAGTCCATCACCCGCGCGCGCTCCTTTGCCCAAGCTCAGCTGCCCAAGGATGTCACCGTTGAATACGGCCACGGTGGAACCGTGACGCAGCGCTGGGTTCCGGTGCGACGCGTTGGTCTCTACGTTCCGGGCGGGCTGGCTGTTTATCCTTCTTCGGTCATCATGAACACTATTCCAGCACAGGCTGCAGGGGTCACCTCCCTCGCGCTGGCAAGCCCGCCTCAGGCAGATTTTGGCGGCCTGCCACACCCAACGATCCTCGCTGCAGCGAAATTGCTTGGAATTACCGAGGTGCATGCAATGGGCGGCGCTCAGGCCGTGGCGGCCTTCGCCTACGGGGTGCAAGTCCCGAACGATCAGCGTGGGGATATTGAACCGGTAGATGTTATTTCAGGTCCGGGCAATGTTTTTGTGGCTACTGCGAAGCGTCTAGTTAAAGGCGTCGTGGGAATCGACGCGGAGGCCGGACCCACCGAAATTGCGATTCTGGCCGATGAAAATTCCAACGCATCATTCGTCGCAGCAGATATGATCTCCCAAGCCGAACATGACGCCAATGCGGCGGCCGTGCTGGTGACCGATTCTCCTTCGCTTGCCACCGCGGTGCGCTCCGAACTTGCCTCGCAGGTAGCGGCCACAAAACACACCGAACGTGTTCAGCAAGCACTGTCCGGTGCGCAATCGGCAATTATCTTGGTTGATGACCTGGACCAGGGCATCGAAGTGTGCAACGCCTACGCGGCCGAGCACTTGGAAGTTCTCACCGCAAACGCTGCCGAGGTCGCCCTCCGGATCAACGCTGCAGGGGCAATTTTTGTCGGAGAATTCGCTCCGGTGTCCTTGGGAGATTACTGCGCGGGCTCAAACCATGTGCTGCCAACCAGTGGCACCGCACTGCACGCATCCGGGCTTAACGTGAACACGTTCCTCAAAGCCATCCAAGTGATCAATTACGACAAGAGTGCGCTTGCTGAGGTGGCCGCCCACGTGATCAATCTTGCTCATGCCGAGGACCTCCCAGCACACGGTGACGCGGTCGCGGTGCGTCAAGCACATTAGACGCTAAACTGTTAGGTGACGTGTGTGAATTTCTATACGCCTACGGCGTTGGATCGCACCACGATCGCAATAAGTTGGAGGTGTCATGAATTGCCCGTATTGTCGCAACGCTGATTCACGAGTGGTCGATAGCCGAGTCGCCGATGATGGCGTATCAATTCGACGTCGTCGTCAGTGCACCGAATGCTCGCGGCGTTTTACCACCACTGAAACTGCTGCGCTAAACGTGTTGAAGCAGTCCGGTGCGGTGGAACCTTTCTCGCGCCACAAGGTTATCAATGGTGTGCGCAAGGCATGCCAAGGACGCCCAGTAACCGACCACGATTTGGCCATCCTTGCCCAAGAGGTTGAGGAGACGGTGCGTACTTCAGGTGCCGCGGAAATTCCTGCTCATCAGGTCGGGCTGGCGATTCTTGAGCCGTTGTCACGTCTGGACGAGGTTGCGTACCTAAGATTTGCCAGCGTTTATCACAATTTCCAGTCGCTCACCGATTTTGAAACTGCAATGGCGAAGTTGCGTGACCGCCGTTCCACGACACCACAGGGCAACCAACGCCCACTGACAGCAAACTAACGTCAAAGCCGGCAACGGCAGCTGATGCGGCTGAGACCGGGTCCCACTCTCAAGCAGTGGTGGCCCGGTCTCAGCTATTTCACGAGGTTGCAGTACCCAGAAACTAGGGGAGTGTAAGAATCTCGGCACCCTCGGTGGTCACCAATAGCGTGTGTTCAAATTGTGCGGTGCGCTTTTTATCTCGGGTAGTGACCGTCCAGTCGTCATCCCACATATCCCATTCGACGGTGCCTAAGGTGAGCATCGGTTCGATGGTGAACACCATTCCGGGTTCGATGATGGTGTTATACGCCGGCGCTGCATCATAATGCGGAATGATCAGGCCGGAATGGAAAGCCTCACCGACGCCGTGTCCTGTGAAATCTCGGACCACGCCATAGCCGAAACGCTTGGCGTAGCTTTCAATGATTCGCCCGATGACATTGATTTCCCGGCCGGGCATCACCGATTTGATGGCGCGCTTCAGCGACATTTCGGTACGTTCAACAAGCAACCGGGACTCTTCATCAACGTCCCCGACGAGGAATGTTGCATTATTATCCCCGTGCACACCACCAATATAGGCGGTGATATCAATATTGATGATGTCGCCGTCTTGGACCACGGTGCTGTCTGGGATGCCGTGGCAGATGACTTCGTTGATTGATGAGCATAAAGACTTTGGGAAACCGCGGTATCCCAAGGTGGAAGGATAAGCCTTGTGGTCCATCAGGAACTCGTGTCCCAGACGGTCAAGTTGGTCGGTGGTTATCCCTGGCTGGCAGGCTTTGCCAACTTCGGCCAATGCCTGAGCTGCAATGCGCGAAGCAATACGAATTTTTTCAATGACTTCAGGGCTTTTCACCTCTGAAGCAGTGTTTTCCGCCGGGGCCTTTTTGCCCACATATTCGGGGCGTTCAATATCGGACGGGACACTAAGTTCGGGAAAAATTGTGCCGGGAGTCAAAGTTCCAAGAGGTGCAGTTGCGACAGTAGCCATATAAACATTCTAACTACGCAAAGAGCACAACATACGCCTTGAAGATCAACCGAACGGCGTGAGATTGAGCTAGCGTTGAGTCATCAAGATCCAACGACCCGAGGAGCTTACGGTGAGCGAGACTTCCATTTCAGAAGAAGGAAAGTATTGGTACAACGTGTCAACGGGAAGTATTGAGAAGGGCCCGCAGTCCGATTGGACAAAACTTTTGGGCCCTTACGATACTGAGGAGGCAGCACGCAACGCGATGAGCAAGGTGCAAGCTCGTAACGAAGCGTGGGATGCCGAGGACGAAGAAGAAGCCTGAATGGGCAGAACCGGCGCAGGGGAGCAATTCCCTGCGCCGGTTCTCCGCTTAATCGCCAAGTCTCTTACTCTTTGAATTCGTAGTCGGCAGATGGAAATGAACCGCTGACGACTTCTTGATGATATTGGCTTACCGCCGAGGAAATCACCGAACGAAGATCTGCATATTTTTTGACAAAACGTGGAGTGCGATTTGCTCCTAAGCCGAGTAAATCCTGCCACACCAAAACTTGTCCGGTAGTCGCGTTGCCTGCGCCGATGCCGATGGTTGGTACCGTCAGTGCTTCATCAACCTTCGCAGCGACGGGGCTCGGAACCATTTCCATTAGTATGGTGAACGCTCCTGCGCGTTCTAGAGCTTGGGCGTCGGCGATCATGCTTTCGGCCGCATTTCCACGTCCCTGGATCCGGAACCCGCCCAAAGCATGTTCAGACTGCGGCGTGAAACCGATATGTCCGATCACTGGCACCCCAGCTAGCACCATGGCACGGACGTGTTCAGCGAACTCGTGGCCGCCTTCAATCTTCACCGCCTGCGCGCCCCCTTCTTTCATCAGCCGCACTGCAGTGGCGACAGCCTGCTGCGGCGACTGCTCATAAGAGCCAAAAGGAAGATCTGCGACAACCAAAGCACGTTTAGTACCGTTAGAAACTGCCTTCGTGAAGACGATCATTTCGTCCACGGTAATAGGCAGGGTTGAGTCGTAGCCGATTACGGTATTCGCGGCTGAATCACCGACTAGCAGGACCTCGATCCCGGCTTGGTCAAAAATTTCCGCCATCATGACGTCATATGCGGTTAACATGGCAAATTTTTCGCCACGTTCTTTTGCCTGCTGTAAATGGTGAACCCGAATGCGTGAGGGGCCTTTGTCAGGGTCAGAAAGATATGGTTGTGGCATAGAAAAACCTTATCGCACTTATACCTGCGATGCGGGGGCGAGATCGGGACTCAAAACGTATAGTCTTGCAACAAGTTGTTTAACTCCCCGCCGTGATCAGCGCGGGAATAAAAGATTTTTATAAGGCGGTGAATTATGGATCGTCAGCAAGAATTCGTGCTGCGCACCATTGAAGAACGAGACGTTCGATTTGTGCGTATGTGGTTTACCGACGTGGTCGGTTCCTTGAAGTCTGTTGCACTGGCTCCTGCAGAAGTAGAAGACGCCTTTGAAGAGGGACTAGGCTTTGACGGCTCTTCGATTGACGGGCTGTCGCGCATTTCCGAGTCGGACATGCTGTTGCAGCCGGATCCTGCGACCTTCCAGATCTTGCCGTGGCGCGGTGAAGTAGAACCCACCAGTCGCATGTTCTGTGACATCCTCACCCCCGAAGGCCAGCCATCAAACGCAGACCCACGTCAGGTGCTCAAGCGCCAGCTGACCGAAGCCGCTGATATGGGATTCACCTGCTATACGCATCCAGAAATCGAGTTCTACCTGCTGGAAAGCAGCAAGCTCGACGTGCAAGGCCGCCCGCAGCCCATAGATAACGGCGGCTATTTCGACCATGTGCCCGACGGAGTTGGGCAAGATTTCCGTCGCGCGTCGGTCACGACCCTGGAAGCGCTGGGAATCTCGGTGGAGTTCTCCCATCACGAGACTGGTCCTGGTCAAAATGAAATTGATTTGCGCTACGCGGACGCGTTGCAGACCGCCGACAACATTATGACTTTCCGTACGGTGATCAAAGAAATGGCGATGCAGAAGGGCATCCATGCAACCTTCATGCCAAAACCGTTTTCGGATCAGCCAGGCAGCGGCATGCACACTCATTTCTCACTCTTCGAAGGCGATTCAAATGCGTTCTTTGAAGCCGGCCGCGAGTACCAATTATCTGATGTCGCCCGGTCGTTTATCGCGGGTATTCTGCACCATGCGCCGGAAATGACGGCAATCACGAACCAGTTCGTGAATTCCTACAAACGACTCTGGGGCGGCGGCGAAGCGCCAAGCTACCGTTCATGGGGTCATAACAACCGTTCAGCCTTGGTACGCGTTCCCCTGTATAAGCCGGGCAAAGGGCAAAGCGCACGAGTGGAATACCGCGGTATCGATTCGGCAGCAAACCCCTACCTCGCGTATGCAACGCTGCTTGGCGCCGGGTTGAAGGGGATCCGCGAGAACTACGAGCTCGAAGAACCAACCGAAGATGACGTGTGGGCGTTGTCCACCGCCGAACGGCGCGCTTCGGGCCACGTTCCGCTGCCGGGCACGTTGCATGACGCGCTGAAGGCAATGGAAGAATCCGAATTCATGGCCGAGGTACTTGGCGAACAGGTATTCAACTCATTCTTAGCTAATAAGCGAGCCGAGTGGGAAGAGTATCGCCAGGTAATCACACCATTCGAGCTCAATAAGTATTTGGGAATCCTCTAAGACGCACGCCAAGCACACCTTGTGGCGGCAGCAGGAGACACACGAAAAACATGGCAGAAGTATCCTCACGTGCACTGATCAACGCTGGCTTCAGCGATACTGAACGGGCAAAGAAGTTCCTTGAATCAGAGGAACTAGCGCAAATTGACCCGGTGCTAATCGTGAGGATGATGGCGCATGCCCCGGATCCTGACCAAGCGCTGTTACTGGCCCTGCGTCTAGTGGACCGCCATCCGGAAGCCGCAGATATTTTCCGCGAGCCTGAGACTTGCCTCGCACTGGTCCGCTTGCTTGGCGGGTCTTCGGCTCTGGGAGAGTTTCTCATCCGATGTCCTGAAGCACTGGACATTGTGCGGGAGGCTCCGAGCAAAACCTTTAAACCGGTCAGCTTGGAAACTATGCGTAGCGCGATGCTGGAGTCTGTCGGCGCTATCCGAACGTCGAATAATCATTGGATTTCCTCCAGCATCGGTGCTGATGCACGGCAAAAACTCCGTGCAAGTTACCGTAAAGCCCTGCTGTCCTTGGCATACCGGGATCTTGGGGCCGGCGACCCGCAAGAGATTCTTCCGCTGGTTGCCGCCGAACTGGCAGACATGGCCGGCGCAGTGCTTGAAGGCGCATTGGCGATCGCACGCGCCGAAGCCTCCGAGCAGTACGCTCCGGAAGACGTTGACTGCGTCAAGCTTACTGTTATTGGCATGGGTAAATGCGGTGCTCGGGAACTGAACTATATTTCAGATGTTGATGTCATCTACGTCCACGGAAGCACACCTAACGTAGACGAGGATTTGGCGGCGGCCATCGCTACGGTGCTTTGCGGCAACACGGCCAGGGCCATCATGACCCCGGGGCCGGAACCGATGCTTTGGGAAGTCGACGCAAATTTGCGTCCCGAGGGTAAAGACGGTGCCCTGACGCGGACCTTGTCGTCCCATGAGGCGTATTACAAACGCTGGGCACATTCTTGGGAATTCCAAGCCTTGCTCAAAGCACGTGCCATCGCCGGCGACCCCGAGCTGGGCCGCTCTTATGAGCGCATGGTCTCACCGATGGTGTGGTCAAGTTCGGAGCGCGAAGGTTTTGTGGAATCTGTGCAAGCGATGCGCCGCCGAGTGACAGACCATATCGACAAGGAAGAAGTTCCTTGGCAGATTAAGCTCGGTCCCGGTGGGCTACGCGATGTGGAATTCACTGTGCAGTTACTGCAGCTGGTCCACGGACGGGTTGAACCGTCCATTCAGGTGCCAACGACCACGCTAGCGATTCTGGCCATGAGCGAAACCGGCTATATCAGCCGTGAAGACGCCAAAAACTTTGACGAGTCCTACCGGTATTTGCGTCTGCTGGAGCACCGCATCCAGTTGAGCCAGCTACGGCGCACCCACTTGATGCCACGCGTCGAGGGTGCCCAGCGAGTCCTCGCCCGTGCCGTGCGCGGGGCGGGCGATTTGCAAGCCACCAGTCCCGAGCGGTTACTGCGACGCTGGAATGAGACCAAACGTCTGGTCCGTTCGCTTCATGAGCGTATTTTTTACCGGCCGCTGCTGGTCACCAGCTCGAACCTATCAGCAGACCATGTTCGGTTGACTCCGGAATCGGCACAAGCACGATTGCGCGCCTTGGGTTATTTGGATCCGAAGGCCGCAATGCGCCATATCGAAGCGCTGACCGGGGGAGTGTCGCGGCGTTCTTCACTGCAACGGCAGTTGTTGCCGGTGTTGTTAGATTGGTTCGCCCGCGGTGTCGACCCTGACGCCGGGCTGCTGGGATTTCGCCGATTGAGTGAGGCTCTGGGCAAGTCCCCGTGGTTCTTGGGCATGCTACGTGACACGAATGCGGCCGCTGAGCGGCTGAGCCATCTGCTGTCCAACACTCGCTTCCTAACCGACTTGTTGGCAAATGAGCCCGCTGCGGCCGCTTGGCTGGGTTCTAATGCAGCCTTGATACCCCAGACCTATCAGAGCCTGCAACAGCAGAACGCCTCCATCATTCATCGGACCAGGCAGCCAGAAGCGGCAATCCGACAAATTCGACTGGTACGCCGGCGCGAATTCCTCCGGGTAGCGCTTGCCGACGGTGCTGGACTGTTGAATGTCTCGCAAGTTGGAGAGGCACTTTCAAATATCGACGGAAATATGATCGATGGTGTGCTGAAGGTATTGCTCCATGCCGACCAGCAGAAGCAGGGTGCGCATGCGGTCATTACGGTGATTGCCATGGGCCGCCAAGGCGGAGCAGAAATCGGTTATGGTTCGGATGCTGATGTGCTCTTTGTCCAGCGCCCCATGCCCGGCGCCAATGCGCAAGAATCGCAGGAGCAGGCACTACGAGTGGTCACGGAGCTGATTTCTTGGTGCGTGAAACCGCTGAAGCCCGCGATCCCCGCCGAAGTTAAACTCAAAGTTGATTCGGATCTCCGTCCCGAAGGCCGAGCCGGGATGCTTGTTCGTTCCCTTGACGGATACGCAAAGTACTACGAGCGGTGGGTGGAAGTTTGGGAACGGCAGGCGTTGCAGCGTGCCCGTCCTTTTGCCGGTGACACACAGCTTGCCGAAGACTTCATGAAACTTATTGAGCCAGTTCGCTACGGTAAGGGGCTTGACGAGTCTGAGATGAAAGATATCCGTAAGATCAAGGCACGCGTGGAGTCGGAAAGGCTGCCACGCGGAGCGGATCCTAACCGGCATCTTAAACTTGGCCGGGGATCGCTATCTGACATTGAGTGGTTGGTGCAGTTCTACCAGCTCCAGTTCGCCTGGCAACATGCCTCTTTACGCACCCCGGCAACGCGCAAAGCACTAGATGCCATGGCTGGGCTCGAACTAATCAGCGAAGAAGACGCCGAACTTTTGGACTACACCTGGTCAATGGCTACCCGTATACGCAGTGCCGAGATTATCACTTCGGGACGTTCCAGCGATGTGCTTCCGCGGTCCGCCCGCGATATGGAAGCAGTGGCGCGTTGGTGTGGTTACGAAGCAAATCAGGGATCCGCTCTGGAAGAAGATTATCTGCGAGCTACGAGACATTCTCGGGCAATTTTTGAACAACTTTTCTACGGTTTCGAAGACTAGGACAGTCCTTGGAAAACCAGAACGAAACGACGCTGACCGAACCGTCCAACAGCAGCTGGTCGCCAAGCCCAGAAGGGTATGCACTCTGGAGCAAGAGCAGCTACATCGGACAAGGTGCTGAGCAGTGGCGGTGGGCCTGTGCTCAGTTGCTCAGCTGGGGAATTAAAACGCGCAGTGGTTTTCGGGTGGCGCCCGCCGTGCCGGTGGTAACCGGCCAAGAACCGACGCTCAGCGTGCACGTTTTAGGACTGACGGTATTTGAACCGGTACGGGTGGTAGCGGTAGTGAACACCGAATACCGTGTAGGTTTCGCGTATCAGGCACTTCCCGGGCATCCGGTCTGCGGGGAAGAAGCATTTATCCTCGAACGCCGTGATGAAAATATTTTCCTCACCATCAGGTCATTGACCAAACCCTCAGCTGCTATGCGATGGCGAGTGCTGTATCCGTTGCTACGTCTAGCGCAAGTCGTGGCTCGGTGGCGGTACTTTCACGCTCTAAAGCACAAAAGCTAATGAACAACTCATCGACGGAACCCCCGTTTCTCGATGATTTTGCCTAGACTGGCGTCAGGCATCAGGGGCAGCTGCTTGCCGAGCATTTTTCCTACAACAGAGTGTGGAACGGTAGAAGATATGGATGAGCGATTCATGCGCGAAGCCGTGGCGATGTCACGACGCGGTATGCAAGCAAATCAAGGCGGACCATTCGGTGCAGTGATTGTGCGGGCCGGCGAAATCATCGCCACGGGCACCAACCAGGTTACCGGAACCAATGATCCTACTGCCCACGCCGAAGTTGTCGCGATACGTAACGCCGGCGCAAAACTGGCTACATTTGATCTTTCAGATTGTGAACTCTACACAAGTTGCGAGCCTTGCCCGATGTGCCTGGGCGCAATTTATTGGTCTCGTTTTAGGCATGTCTACTACGCCAATACCCGGGTTGATGCTGCGCGCATCGGTTTTGATGACGAGTTGATTTATACAGAGCTCGACAAGCCAATGACGGAGCGGATTATCCCTTTTACGCATGTACCCCTCGAAGCGGCCGTGGCGGTCTTCGCCGAGTGGACCAATAAAGAAGAAAAAACCCGCTACTAACCGCCCAGATACGGGGTAAGCCTTGACTCGATATCTGGCCATGGCACGATGATTCGCTCTGTGGGCGCTAATGTTTTGGTCAGTAAGGCGTCGGCGACCATGATGCCATGAGCTGAGACTTCAAGTATGGCCAATGGAACCTGCTCACCATGGACTGATGGATGGAGAGCCCATTGGTTGGCAAGTTCGCCGATACCACGCTCTAAAAGAAGCTCTTCGCCGTCCATATAGGCGCATGCGGCGATTACCGGATGCCAAGGACTGAACGCGGGCACACCTTGTCGTAAGACTCGTCCAGAGGCTCCAGATAGCCCACGATTTCGTTGTCGTCGCGCTTGACCGCTAGCCATGTACCGATGTCCATGACTCCACGCTATGCCAGAAACGCGCGACGAACTACGTCTCATCGCTTAGCTGACGCTTTAAGGCTCGAAGGCCTATCCCATGATGGGATAGGCCTTTGAGCTAGCGATTCGCTAGCAGATACTAAGAATTAGCAACCGTAGTAGAGCTCGAACTCGTATGGGTTCGGGCGCAGGCTCAGTGGCTTGATTTCGTTTTCACGCTTGTACTCGATCCAGGTGCGGACCAGATCCTCGGTGAAGACTCCACCTTCGAGCAGGAACTCGTAATCGGCTTCCAGAGCCTTCAACGCGTCTTCTAAGCTCTCTGGAGCGCGCTGGATGTCCTTGGCTTCCTCGGCAGGAAGCTCGTAGAGATCTTTGTCGATTGGGTCCGAAGGCTCGATGCGGTTCTTGATGCCGTCCAAGCCAGCCATCAGCTGTGCTGCGAAGGCCAAGTATGGGTTCGAGGATGCATCAGGTGCACGGAACTCAATGCGCTTTGCCTTAGGGTTCGAACCGGTCACTGGGATACGGATACCTGCGGAGCGGTTGCCCTGCGAGTAGACCATGTTCACTGGAGCTTCGTAGCCCTTGACCAGACGACGGTAGGAGTTCACCGTTGGGTTGGTGAATGCCAGCACCGCCGAAGCGTGCTTCAGCAGGCCACCGATGTACCAGCGAGCGGTATCGGAGAGTCCTGCGTAGCCCTTTTCGTCGTAGAACAGTGGATCGCCATTGG
>DNHA01000238.1:14602-14782 GCA_003486025.1 Micrococcaceae bacterium
GCTGCGTGAACCATGGTGTTGAACTTGTAGTTGATCTCAGCCTGGCCGGCTGCGCCGACCTCGTGGTGGCTGCGTTCAACTTCGAGACCCACGTTGTCCAACTCGACACAGATGGCGTCGCGCAGATCTGCCTGCTTGTCGGTTGGCGACACTGGGAAGTAGCCACCCTTGTAAGGGGTC
>DNHA01000296.1:0-19780 GCA_003486025.1 Micrococcaceae bacterium
TTGACCGTGAGTTTGGTTGGTTTGGACAGCTTGCCATCCTTGTCAACAACAACTGCCTCTACCGAAGCATCTGTCGATGGGGCTGCAATACTGAATTCGCCGGTGCCATTGGCCGAAACCGGCGCGACCTGCGTGCCAGCAAGTGGCATCGTGCTTGCTGCCCAGGCAGTATCCGAGGACTGCTTTGGATCGGCGCCACGCACCATACGCACGCTGCTGGTCACTGGAGCATCGGCTTCCACGACCACTGAATACGCTCCAGCATCCAACCCGTTGAGGCTGATGATGCTCGTTGCGTCGGAGGAGACCGCGAGGTTAGAACCCAGGTCTGCGGCAACTTCACCGTCGGCGCCGAGGATTTTCACCTTGAAACCTGCGCCTTGTGAACCGGTGGCCGAAACGTGCAGTTGCGGAACAAGTTTCTTATCCCCTTTGCTCAGCTTGTCTCGGTCATTCTTGCTGCCAATCCAAACGCCGGGAATCACCTGGGTATTGGAGGCCGAGGCATTGGCAGCGACCAAGTCCACGCCAGCCGGAGTCAAACCACGCAAGGCGGCTTGTTGGACCGACGCGGTGATCTTTCCGCCCAAGCTCGTGATATCTGCGGAAACCGAATCCAGGTTCTGGGCGTATCCGCCTAGCACTAGGGCCCGCGAAGCACCCGGAGCGAGCACCACATTTTGCAAGGTGGAGGTATCTATCAGGCCCTCTGGGCCACGCAAATCTACGGAGACCTGAGCCGTCGTATGCGTCGGGTTCGACAGGTGCAAGACGCTGGTTGCCCCGGTCAGTGTCTGCAGGCCGGTGAAGCGCCAATTGGAGGCTGGCGCTTGGCAGGTGGATGCCGCAAGACCGGCCAGGTCTCCGTCTTGAGCGAGGAAGCTACGCATGGCGCTGCCCCACGACGGCAGTTCACCCAGTGGCTGCAGTGCGAATACCTGCGCCTTGTCTCGGCCATTGGAAGTATCCACTGTGCCGATACGACCGGTCAGTCCTTGTTCGTCAGCTCCCAAGGATTTGCTGGCTTCAGCTTCGGCGATCCGCTGCGTCAGCTTCCTTGCATCTGAACTTCCGAGGTCACTGAGCGTGGCTCCAGGAATTCGCTTGCCCAAATCAGAAATCATGGCCGCGCGGATATTGCTTGAAATTTTCTTCGCACCGGCAGCAAATTGCGGATCGGTGCCGTCGACACCCTTCAACAGCTGAGGTGTGGCGGCACAAACTGCTTGGGCATCTCCGGCCGGGAGGCTGGTTACCGCCGCAGGCAGTGCAGTTTGAGCTGGTTGCGGAGCAAGAACCGAACCGGCAGCGACTACTGCGCCGGCAGCTACGACGGCTGCCACTCCAAGCAAAACGGCACCGGTACGGCGGCGCACCACAGCGGTTTCTTGGTCCTTGCGTGCAGCCTTGGTGGCTTGGGCTAACTTCCGGCGCCGCCGGTTCGCCGTCGCGTCCACGGCATCCGTCGCGGTCGGTTCCTCCGCGTTGGCTATCGCACCAGTAGCCACCGGTACAGGCTCAGCCTGATGTTCCTCGGCAGCTTCCGGCTTAGCAGCCCCGGTGGCCATCGCATCGGTCTTGGGCCGGTTTCTGTTCCGGTCTTTGGCCTCGGCCTTGGCGGTGGCCCTGGCTTCAGCCGCAGCTTTGGCGTCAGCTTTGGCCGAGGCCTTGGCAGCGGCCTTGGCCTCCGCAGCAGCTTCCTTCTCAGCCTTGGCCTCGGCACGCAGATCCGATTTGCTCTTCGCACGGCCATCCGCTCCAGCGGGTTCTTCAGCTGCAGAAGCCGGCGGTGTGCGGGTGGCTGCTGGTTGTGGCGCCGGGGTCCCAGGCACCGAAACGGAGCCTGTTCCTGGCTTGGCGTCTTCGGGCTTTACCGTTTTGCCAGCCGAGGAAGTGCCCGGCTCCGATTCCGGTTTGGCAGCATGGGAGCCATGAGGTGCAGGCTGGTTTGCAGCATCATCGGCAGCCGGTGTCTTCTCGTCACTCACTACTTTTTCTCCTGCTCGGTGTCGGTGTCCGAAATACGGTCACCGAGCTTCGGGGTCAAGTTTTCTCGGATCTCATGATCCCGTTCGCGTGCTTCGCGGCGGCTCAACGGTGTGGAGCTGGTTGCTGGTTCCCTCGCTAGCTCAACATCTGCGGCGTCTGCGGGCTGCTCTGCAAGCAGCTGGTCATCGTCCGCCGGTTCTTCGGCGGCACGGAAACGATACTCGGTGTTGCGGTAGCTCGCCAGACGGCGGGTACTTGGTACCGGTATCGCCAGCAAGACGGCAATTAGCAGCACTAATCCGCCAAGGATCAGCAGCGGCAGAGCCAGGGGTTCGTTGTGGGACAGGGTCAGTTTTCCACCCTCGGCTGGGATCTCGTAGGCCTGAGCCCAGCGGGAATCCGAGTCCTGCGGGTAAGGGACCGAACGCAGCGGCGTACCATCGATACTCGCTCGTAATTTAGGATCTTGAGCGGTGGACAAGACCAATGTCCGGGCAGCGTCCGCCGCGGGGATTTCAAGATTCTGAATCTTGCCGCGCTGTGTTGGCACTACCTGAACCCGGTCAGATTCATCGATCAAGCGAGCGAAACCAGCTCCGGAATTTTGAGCCGAACCCTGGTAATCAACTCGCCATAGCCAGCCATTGTCGGTCTGGCCTACGGCGGCTAAACCGGTCGCAGCATCCAGTACTCGGACGCTAGCGGAAACGGATTCTCCGGTTTCGTTGAGCACCACAAATCCCACTCCCAGATCGCGCAATGCCTCACGTGAGTCCAAAGCAGATTCTGAGAGCAGCATAGCCACGGCTTCGCGCTGCAGGTTGCTGGTGACCGACTGCTCATTACGTGCTGGATTCAGCAGCGAACCGGTCAGCGCAGCTACCTGCGAGGAACGGGACATGGAGTCCAGGGTTTCCCCGGATCCCGAGAGCAGCACACTATCGATTTCCCCCGAGGAGCGAGGAGTGAGCACCAAGGTACGCTCTGCGGTATCCGAGCGTCCCGCGTCCGCAGCCGTGGCAGGAATCGTGCGTTCCTGTGAAGCGGCGACTTGTTGCTGGGCAGTCAGCGCGGTCAACTCGCCATCCGGATTTTGCGAATTCAATTGCGCAGCTAGACCCACCGAACCGGCGGCCAGCAAACTCACAACGCTCAATGCGCTCATCAGGCTCAGCACACCGCGGTTAGCCGGACGGCGCAGGGCGCGAGGCTGATTTTCATGTCGCAGAGCCGCTAGCGCGTTGGCCGCGGCGGCAAGCATCGCGAAGATCGCGAAGGAAACAAATGGTGCGGTGTACGCGCTGACGGTAGTGGATGAGTCCAATGAGACCGGGATGAACGCAATCCCCCAGCCCGCAACCAAGGACAACGCGGCCGCCCAGATAAGTTTGCGCGAGTTACGGCGCATGGTGGCATCGAGGCTGAAAGCAGATCCAAGTGCACCCAAGACCGCCAAGATTACCAGCGGTGCACCAACCAGAAGCGCAGCGACCAAGGCCCATGGACCGGACGGCAGGAATCCCCAACCCAACGGGCTGAGCATCGAGTCAAAGGCTTCGGGGAAACCGAGAACCATCTGCCACAACGGTGCCGGGTCAAATGCCAATGGCGCTCCGGGTTCGGTGAACAGCAGCCGCGGATTTCCCAACGCTTCGAAGAGCAACGGCAGGTTCCACACCACTGCCGGCAGCGGAATCCACCACAGGGTGCGTGAGCGGCGTGGAGCGGAAATTGCCAGAATGTAAACGAGCACCAAAAGCGTAAGGAAGAACGGCATTGATCCGGTCGAGATAACCCACATGATCAATGCTGCGCAAGCCGAAGCGGTCCACGCGGACGTTTTACGCTGTCCGGCAGTTGCGGCGGGCTTGCCTTCGGGAAGTACCTGGGCGTTGAGCGCACGAAGCACAGCCAGGAAGAACAATGGCAGCATCACGTGGATTAAAACCGATCCCACGCGGCCCGAGGCCAGCGCCGAGAACAGCGCTGGCTGCAGGGCCCAGATCACGGCTGCAAAGAAACGTACGGCTCGTGAACGGCTCACGACCCCTACACCCCACCAGGCGCTCAGCGCAGCCAGCGGCATGGCTGCAATAAACAAGATCACGAGTGCTTGATTGGCGTGGTTGAAGCTCACGACAGAAAGCAACCAATAAACAATGTCGGTGTTATCCGGTGCCGCGCTTAAGCCGGTGCCCACATTCTGCCACCAGGATGTGGCGTTGGCGCCGATCTCACCCAGTGAGCGCGATAGCGGGCGCATGGCGCCACCACTGAGTGCGCTGGCGCCGATCACCGTGCGCCAAGCTATCAGCGAGGTTGCGGTAGTGACCAGCAAGGCAAGAATAAGTGAAAGCACCGCGGTGGTTCGCGGCGGGCGGGCTATGCGAACGAAGTCCGAGAAGTTCTCGCCACTGGGTTCGACCATGCCCTCGGCCCCGGAGCCATCACCAAATACCTGTGAGTCGTCTTGACCGCTTGAAATGTTGCGGCGGTATTCGCGGACCTCATTATTTGAGGTCATCAGCTTGCGCACCTGACGGCGCGGAACCTGGCGAGTTTCCTTGACCTGGCGCCGCGACGCGCCCAACTTCACCGGAGAGAACAAGCCTTTAAGCGTGGCTGCTAAATGGCTGAATCCATGTCCCGGGTCTTTGGCAAGCAAAGCCAGCAGGAAATGGCCAATGCCGCCAAAGAGAATCCCCAACCAGATAAATGGCAGCCCGAGCGGAGAGGCGAACTTAAGACGCTGGAACACCTCGGCACGGCGTGCCTCACCTGGTCCGGCCAATGAATCGACAACATCAACCTGATGATAAATTTTTGCCGCTGGAACCACGACGACGCGGTGTCCAGCAAGCCGGTTCCGCCAGCACAGATCTACATCATCGCCGCGGCCAGGAAGCGCCGGGTCAAAACCACCGAGTTCTTCGAAAACCTCGCGGCGAATGAACATTCCTGCCGAGGACACCGCGAAGTAGTCGCTGCGCCCGTCGTACTGGCCTTGATCGACCTCGTCCATGTCGATCATCGTCAGGCGTTGTGCCTTGCGGTCGACGCTGAGTCCAACCTCGGCCAAGCGGCGCGGGTTGTCGATGTCTAGAATCTTGCAACCAGCAATACTTACCGATTCGGAGGCTTCAACCGTGCGCGTGAGGTGTTCCAGCGCATCGGGAGCCGGCATCGAATCATCGTGGATAATCCATATCCACTCATCGCGGTCGGTGCGTGCTTCGGGCAGTGCATCCACTGCTTCCTGAACCGAAAGTCCCAATGATCCGGCGGGAGCCGAAAGCAAAGTGGCATTAGAAGGAAGATTTGCTTTTAATACCTGATGTGACGCGTCTTGTGAAGACGCATCCACCCCGAAGTACCGTTCAATCGGCCGCGACTGATTTCTCAGGGCAGCTAAAGTTCGTGGTAAAAAGTCAGCGCCATCGTGCGCAGCAACGATGGCGGTGACATGAATTGGCGGTCGAATTAGATTGCTCGTTTCCGTAGTCGGCGGCGTTCGCGCTCGGAGAGCCCTCCCCAGATGCCAAAGCGCTCGTCGTTGCTCAACGCGTATTCCAGACATTCTGAACGTACAACACAGGCCCCGCAGACACGCTTAGCGTCACGGGTCGAACCGCCCTTTTCTGGGAAAAATGCTTCGGGGTCAGTTTGTGCACACAGGGCACGGGCCTGCCAACCCAGCTCACCTTCGTCAACTTCTCCGCCGACGCCGAGCCATACCGCCTTGATGCTTTCGCGGACCTGCTCGTCTTCATCAAGTTCAGGAGCCCACGAACCGGCACTCGAGCCGCTGTCAGTCTCTGCCGGCGCATGCTCGCGGAGGAAATCCTCTGCAGCGGTCTCCAAATCTGTGGCTACCGCTACCCGTGCGGATTCCCCAGCTTGTGGATCGACAAACCAATCCGACGGTGCACCCTCAACCCCGTATTGGGCGGATGCTACTGCCGATGTCGAAAAATCGGAGTACCTCTGCTCCAGCTTCGTCATGGTGATGTTGACCTTTCGCTTGGTTTGAGAAGATCGAGCCATCAATGCTCCCGATCCATACGTCTCTCTTTATTCCATCGAAGTAGTGAAATGATGGACGAGCCGAACTCACCATCTAATTACAGCCGTGTAACTCGGTCATAGTCAAGCGGGGAGGTTATTCTATGGAGGGTTCACAGCAAACTCCCGGCACAACACGCCACGAAAAGACACCAACGAATCCGGCGAGTCGCAACTTCCGCGAATTGTCGGTGAATTCTCAGTAAATAAATTAAGGTGGAAAATGCCGTTCAACTCCGCTACCGGAACCTTCGCTGAAGGCTTACTAGCCCCGCGCCGCTCAGACGCCACACCGTGGCTCACCTGGTACTCACAGTCCGGGGAGCGAATCGAGCTCTCGGGCAAGGTCTTTGACAATTGGGTGGCCAAAAGTGCGAACCTACTAGTCGAATGCTTCGATCTTGAAGAAGAGTCTCGCGTCGTTCTGGATTTGCCGTCTCATTGGAAATCACTGGTGCTCGGCCTAGCCGCATTGCATCATGGGGCGACGCTCCTGGATGCTGACGATGTTCAGGCTGTTGACGCCTCCTTGTGGATCACCCAAGACCCCAAGGATCCGCGCATTCCCGGGTCCTCGGAGATTCTTGCGGTTAATCCAGCCGCCATGGCGCTGTCATTTGGCGCCGAGTTAGGACCGGTCGCCGAGGATTACAACGCAAATGTGCGCACTTACGGGGACCAGTTCTACCCCTCCGCCGTATCGGGGGAAACTATCGCGTTGCGCAACAGCGCAGGCAACGCCCTGTCCCTAGCCGAGCTTTTTGCCCCGGAAGCTGGCGCTTTGGGCAATATCTTGGTCCACGCCGATATTCCGGTATTGCAGCTATTGCCCTTTGCGGTCGCCCAATGGAAGGCCGGGGACTCCATCGTGCTTGTGGAAGCGCAGATGGAAGTCAGCGACAGGCTTCGGCAAGGCGAGAAGATCAGCCATGACTACGCACCTGCTGCTTAGCCCTTGACGGTAGGAATGGTGCCGGTATCCGGAGTTACGCTCTGGGTATCGGCACCGTTTTCGCTCAGGGTCAGCAGTTCATGGTCGTGGGCGAATTCTGCCTCCTGATCCATCTCTGCACCGAAGACCCAGAAACGGTAGGCGAAGAATCGGAAGATGGTTCCCAACACCAGGCCAACCACGGAACCGGCAATGAAGACACTGGTCGGATCCGTCATATCCAGGACGTATTTGGTGAACCAAACGCAGGCTGCGGCGATGCCCAATCCGATGGCATTCATAATCAGGAACATCACCAGTTCACGGGCCACATTGGCTTGCCGGCGATGACGGAAAGTCCAATAGCGGTTGGCCACCCAGGAGAACAACGTCGCCACGATGCCAGCAATGATCTTCGCTTTGACCTGTGAATCGCTCATGGGCCCATGAAGCAACCAGACGTAAATTCCAGAGTCAATGATGAACGCGATTCCGCCGACAACGCCGAACTTTGCCACTTCGCGCCACAGCATCGAAATCAGTCCGGTTAGTTTTTGTGTAATGCGCTCGAACATTTTCCTCCAGACAAATCAACGTGGTTCTCGTGTCCATGCAGGCATCGACACGACCACAAGATCGTCAGAATCTTGGGAAGTTCAGTTCCCTAGGTCAGTGGTTTGGTGGTGCCCTATAACGCCATGGCGCAGGAACACTAGCTACCTATTTTATCCGCATTTCCTGGCAAAACCCCGGATTTCGTGAGTAATCAGTCAGCGCGAAGACGGGAAGCTGGAACTCTTTCGCTAACCTAGGAGAGTGAGCTTCCCTAAAATTGGTGTGATTGGTGGCGGGCAATTAGCCCGGATGATGGCCCCTGAGGCCCTGAACCTCGGATTTGAACTGCATGTTCTCGCCGAAGGTCCGGACGTATCGGCGGCACGTTGCGTGCCCGATGCGCCCATTGGCGACTACAAGGACTTGGCTACCCTGCGGGCTTTTGCCCAGGGCAAAGATGTCGTGACCTTTGACCATGAGCATGTTCCCAATGAGTTCCTCACCACACTCATCAATGAGGGGATCAACGTCCAGCCACGTCCGGAAGCGCTGATCCATGCCCAGGACAAGCTGGTGATGCGTGCGGCAATCGAAAAGCTTGGACTGCCCAATCCGGCGTGGGCGAAGGTCGAGAATACCACCGAGCTGATTGCCTTCGGCGAGCAAACCGGATGGCCGATTGTGCTCAAGACCCCACGTGGTGGCTACGACGGCAAGGGCGTACGCATGCTCGATAACGCCGAACAGGCCAAAGACTGCGAAGACTGGTTCGCGCATGGCGCCTTGTTGGCCGAAGACAAGGTGGAATTCACCCGCGAGCTGTCCGCCATGGTGGCACGCACTCCCTCGGGCGAAACCAAAGCCTGGCCGGTAGTCCACACCATTCAGGTGGCGGGCGTCTGCGACGAAGTCATTGCCCCCGCGCAAGATATCTCCGATGAGACTGCGGCAACTGCCTCACAGGCTGCCATACGTATTGCCGAAGAATTCGGCGTCACCGGTGTCATGGCCGCAGAGCTCTTTGAAACTCCCGGACAGGGTGCCGGCTTTGTGATTAACGAGCTGGCCATGCGCCCGCACAACACCGGGCACTGGACCATGAACGGTTCTGTCACCAGCCAATTTGAACAGCACCTGCGCGCGGTTTTGGATTTGCCGCTGGGAGATACCGGCGCGCTTGGGCTCACCGTGATGAAGAACTTCCTGGGTGGAACAAATCAAGATCTCTACTCTGCCTACCAAGCCGCGTTGGCTGCCGCACCAGAAGTAAAAGTTCACAGCTACGGCAAATCGGTGCGCCCTGGACGCAAGATCGGACATGTCAATGTTGTTGCCGCGCAAGGGCAAAGCGTCGCCGTACTACGCGAACGCGCCGATGCCGTGGCCAGCTTGATCCGCGACGGCATCTCCGAGACCGCTTAGGCTTTTACCTAGGCTCACTTTCCTGAGCCGCAATTTTCAAGGATTAAGATTCCAATGACTCAAGCACCACTTGTCGGACTCGTTATGGGCTCAGACTCAGACTGGCCCGTCATGCGCCTCGCCGCCGAAGCACTCACCGAGTTCGGCATACCTTTCGAAGCTGATGTTGTTTCGGCACACCGCATGCCTACGGAAATGATCGAGTACGGCCAGCAGGCGCACGCCCGCGGCTTGCGCGTAATCATCGCCGGTGCCGGCGGCGCCGCGCACCTGCCGGGCATGCTCGCTTCGGTCACGCCGCTTCCGGTGGTCGGGGTTCCGGTACCATTAGCCAAGCTCGATGGAATGGATTCATTGCTCTCTATCGTCCAGATGCCTGCTGGCGTTCCGGTGGCTACCGTTTCCATCGGCGGTGCCCGCAATGCTGGCCTGCTAGCTGTGCGTATGCTGGCATCGGGAACCGATGAGCTTGCTAAGTCGTTGCAGGTTAAGTTGCTAGCCTTTGCTGACTCGCTTCGCGAATCCGCTTATGCCAAGGGCGCCGCGTTGCGTGCCGAGGTTGCCAACGAGAACTTCTCTTCCTAAGGAAAGTCACTAAGTACATGGGTTCTGCCAATCACCGCGCACCAAGTCCGCTTCGGAACCCGGAGAGCATTTCGTCTCCGGCCCGGAGCAAACGCGCCCTAATTCTGGTCGTTCTGACCATAATTTTCCCGGGTAGCGCTCAGCTCATTGCAGGCAACCGTAAGCTGGGACGGATCGCGGTCACTGTCACCATGCTGTGCTGGGCAGTGTTGATCTTGCTCGCAGCCCTGTACTTTATCAACCGCTCCATCATCCTTGGCTGGGTGGCACATCCTAACTTCCAGCTGTTCTTGATCGTGGCACTGTCGGTGCTTGCAGTCGGTTGGCTGATCATGTTCATCAACACGCTGTTCATCATCAGGCCAGGAATGTTGGCCCCCGGGATGCGCGCAATCGTTTCGATTTTCACGCTGGCGGCGGTCGTCGCCACCAGCGGCATTTTCGTTTACGGCGCCTCGATTTTGAACACCGGCCGCGAGACCATCGTCAAGGTCTTTGACGAAGGCCCTGCCTTTGACCCGGTTGATGGACGTTACAACATTGCGGTGCTTGGCGCAGACTCCGGCTCGAACCGTGATGGAGTGCGTACCGACTCCATTGCGCTGCTTTCCGTAGACGCTAAAACCGGCAAATCACTGATGATCTCCGTCCCGCGCAACTTCCAGAAGGCCCGATTCGCCAAGGGCACCCCGATGGCTGCGGTTTATCCTGACGGTTACGATTGCGGCGACGAGTGCTTGTTCAACGCGATCTACCGTGATGCGGTAGATAATCATGCTGACGCATTCCCTGGCTCGGTGAAAAATGTGGGAGCACAGGCCGTCATGGATGCGCTGTCCGGAACCACCGATCTTAAGGTTCAGGGCTACGTCATGGTTGACATGGCTGGCTTCGCCAACTTCGTTGATGCCCTGGGCGGGGTCACCATCGACTCCGGTGGCTGGGTCCCATACAACGGCAAGAAGTGGGAAAACTCGCTGGTCAATACCCACTGGTTTGCGCCAGGGGTGCAAACTTTCAACGGCAAGGACGCGCTCTGGTTTGCCCGGTCGCGTGATTTCACCGATGATTACCACCGCATCAAACGCCAGCAGTGCCTGCAGCAGGCAATCATTAAGCAGTTCACCCCGCAGACCATCCTGACGAATTTCAGCAGCATCATGCAGGCCGGCGAACAGCTGGTTGAAACGAACATTCCTGCCAGCCAGCTCAGTTCCTTCGTTTCGGTGGCAGACAAGGTCGCTGGGACACCATTCAGCCGCCTGACCTTGGGCGCTCCGGACTTTGAACGTTCCTTCTCCACCTACCCGAAATTCGATCAGATTCACGATCGAATCAACGGAATCATTGAAAAGCAGAACGCACCGAAGAAGCCCAAGGAATCCAAAAAGTCCGAGGCACCGAAGGAATCCAAGGACTCCACCGAGGCCAGCAGCTCCGCAGAAGCTCCAGAGGATGCTACGGACGTCAACGATGCACCGAAGCTTTCCAACGGTGATGACGTGCCAATGACCAAGCGTGATGGCTCCCCCATCGATGAGCAGTACCTGGTTGAGCTTGAAATGATCGGCCAGAATACGCGTCTGGCTCAGATCGCTGCAAACAACGACGAATGCTCGGTTCCTTAAAGAGCCGTCACGGTGACGCCACGGTTAAGACCCCCCGACCGTTTTGAAACCATGATCGTTAGTGAAAGTTAAGGGTACAAAACGTGTTTGAGTTGAAAAATTCCATTCGGGACTACCACTGGGGTTCAACACAAGAGATCACTGAATTGCTGGGACTGCCGGCAACCATCAGCCCTCAGGCGGAGCTATGGCTCGGGGCCCATCCGGGGTGTCCGAGCACGCTGCTAGACAGCGGACAGCCCTTGCACCAGGCCATCGCAGCTGATCCAGAGCGGACGCTCGGGGAAGATATCTGCGCACGCTACGGACGGCTGCCGTTCCTGTTCAAAGTGCTCTCCGCTTCCCAACCGCTGTCGATTCAAGTCCACCCGACCCTGGACCAGGCCCGTGAACGTTTCGCCAAGGAAGAAGCGGCAGGTCTCGCCCGCGACGCGGCGAATCGAAACTACAAAGATGACAACCATAAACCGGAAATGCTTTACGCACTCACCGACTTTGTGGCGTTATCGGGCTTCCGCAGTCCACAGGACATCGTTGCTGACTTACGTCTTTTCCTGCCCCGGCTTTCTACCCATGACACCAAGCTTGTCGACAAACTGATTCACTTGCTGGAGGGCGGCGAACCGCTGGGGCGCACACTGAGCTATGTGCTGACCGGCGGCCGCGGAATCAGCGATCTAGTGCTCAACCTCTGCGGGGCGATCTCGGCGGATCCCACGCTGCAAAAGAATCTCCAGCTTGCCGAGCTGGTCAGGATCAACGAGATCTATCCAGGCGACGCGGGCGTCCTGGTGGCATTGCTGCTGAATTTGGTGTTCTTGAAGCCTGGCGAGGCAATCAGCCTCGGCGCCGGTAATGTCCACGCTTACCTGCGCGGGCTCGGTATCGAGGTGATGGCGAATTCAGACAACGTGCTGCGCGGCGGGCTGACCAGCAAGCACATCGATGTTCCCGAACTGCTGGAGATCTCCATCGCCGAGCCCTCCGCAGCACCGCTGCTGGAAGGCCACAAGGTTTCAGATCATTCGCTATTGTTCCAGCCAGATTTTGACGAATTCCAGTTGCAGGTGACCGAAACCCACCAAGCGCACGTGCGTACCCAGCTGCAGCTCCACGGTGCGGCGGTGGTGCTCTGCACCGCTGGAGAGTTCACTGTGGAATCCGCCACACAGACCTTGCAGCTTTCCCGCGGTGATTCGGCGTTCATCGCTGCCGAAGATTTGCCGGTCGAGGCGATTTCCCGCAGCTCCGAGCCAGCTGCGCTTTTTGCCGCCAGCGCACAGGAAAAATCGGACTAATCAGCCATTAAGCAATTCAAGCCGCTGGCTTCCCTTGACGGGAAGCCAGCGGCTTGAATGGTTAACGCGTTTTTAGCGGGTGTAAGCTTCCCACTTGTCCTGCTGGTGCTCACCATCGACGAAGCGGATGGTGCCGGACTTGGCGCGGGTCACGATCGACTGGGTGTGGATGCGACCGTTCTTGTAACGCACTCCGCGCAGCAGATCGCCATCGGTGATGCCGGTGGCTGCGAAGTAGCAGTTGTCGGAAGTGACCAGATCGTTGGTGGTCAAAACGCGGCCCAGTTCGTGGCCGGCGTCGATCGCCTTCTGCTTCTCGTCATCATCGGTTGGCCACAGACGGCCCTGGATCACGCCGCCCATTGCCTTGATCGCACATGCAGTGACGATGCCCTCAGGGGTGCCGCCGATACCCATCAAGGCGTCAACGCCGGTACCTTCACGGGTTGCTGCGATGGCGCCTGCAACGTCGCCGTCCATCAAGAGCTTGGTGCGTGCACCGGCGGCACGAATTTCTTCGATAAGTCCGGCATGGCGCGGGCGGTCCAGCAAGGTGACGGTGATCTGGCTGATCTTCTTGCCCTTGGCCTTGGCGATCAGGTGCAAGTTCTGCTTGACCGGCAAACGCAGGTCAACCAGGTCGGCCGCTTCAGGACCGGTCACAAGCTTTTCCATGTAGAACACGGCAGATGGGTCAAACATCGAACCGCGGTCGGCCACAGCCAGCACCGACAGGGCGTTGTTCAGACCAAGTGCGGTCAAACGAGTGCCATCGATGGGGTCAACCGCAACATCGCATTCGGCTCCGGAGCCGTTGCCAACCTGTTCGCCGTTGAACAGCATCGGGGCTTCGTCTTTTTCACCTTCGCCGATTACCACGACGCCGTTGAAGTTCACTGTGGAGAGCAGGCCACGCATGGCATCTACTGCTGCGCCGTCGGCGGCATTCTTGTCACCGAATCCCACCCATGGGGATGAAGCGATGGCTGCCGCTTCCGTTGCCCGCACCAGCTCCAGAGCAAGGTTGCGGTCCGGTTCTGCGTCGGTTACCGACAGTCGTGGAGATAGGTGGGCATAATTGTTGTCTTCGGTCACGAAAGATCCCATCACTGAGTCGTAGTCATTGCGCCTATGCAAACACCTCCATCATATCCCCATCGTTTTTCTGCTTGTAGTTCATGTCGCTTAAACTGCGCACGCGTCAACGTGTGATTGGGCACCTCGGTTCGATTTGCACAGGAACTTCGGGGAGAATGGGATTTGTGCAGCCAGAGAATACTTCCCAGAATGATGCCGCGGTCAGCGAGCGGCCGGTACGTCGTGATTTGAGCGACCCCGAAGCGACCTTTGAGGATCTGCCGTTCACGCCTTTGCTGACCGAGAAGCAATCAAAGCGTGCAAACCAGACTTTCAAGGGCATGCTCTTATCTGTGGGTTTCACAATTGCGGTGATCATTCCGTTGCTGCTGCTGAATCCGGCCAGCAAGGAAGAGTCCTTCCAGCATCCAGTGGATTTGCAGGCTGTGGCCAGCGAGGTATCGGGCGTCGCCGACTTCAAGGTCTTTGCGCCGCAGGTCACCGGCGATGAATACGCAAACTTCGCTCGCTGGAAGAGCAACCAGATCCAAGACGTCTCCTACTGGGAATTCGGTCTGGTGATGGACGAGACAAACTTCGTTTATGTCCGCCAGAGCGCAGATGCGAACCCCACATGGATCGCATTGGTCACCGACAACGCGGTTCCCAGCGATGAACGAGTCATTAACGGACATAAGTGGGAGGTCCGCAAGAAGGACCAAACCGTGTACATGATTTCCAATTTCAAGGATTCAACGCTGATTGTTTCCAGCGATACCGGCGAGGAAGAATTGATGACGGTCCTCCAGGCCGCCGAGGCTCAGGGCCTGTAATTTTTTGCATCAGCGATGTCATTAGCTGGAAATCTCCCCTTGGCGTCGGCGTAGAATTCGAATTATGGAATCTGAACACGGTAAATCAGCACTAACTCCACTGCAGGCTTGGGAAAAGCTGACCAATGGCAACCAGCGATTCATCCTCGGCAACACTCAGCACCCCAATCAGGACGGCGCTCGGCGGGAGTCCTTGGTCACCGGCCAGGAACCCTTTGCCGTAATTTTCGGCTGCTCCGATTCACGCCTTGCAGCAGAAATCATTTTTGATGTGGGCTTGGGAGATGTCTTCGTGGTGCGTACCGCCGGTCATGTGCTTGATCCCGCCAGCTTGGGATCCTTGGAATTCGCCGTTGATATCCTCAATATTCCGCTGATCGTCATTCTTGGCCATGACAGCTGTGGCGCGGTCACCGCAGCCATTGATGCCAAAGAGTCAGGCAATATGCCCAAGGGCTTCGTGCGCGACCTCGTGGAGCACATCATCCCGTCGGTATTCGCCGCGGAGCGATCTAATATCACCGACGTAAATGGCACCGTTGTCGAACACGTCAAACAGACCACCTCGCGTCTGGTAGATCTGTCGAGCATCATTGAAACCGCTATTGCTGAGGGACGAACTGCGGTAGCAGGCGTGGCCTACAAGCTTGCCGAAGGTGAAGCCCAGTTGGTTTCAAGCATGGGCCTTGAGTAAATATCAAGCCAAGCAGTAAGTGGTCCGCGGTTCACCCGCGGACCACTTTTGTTTAACTCTCCCTTTATTCCCAATTTCTCTAACATCACTAGTGGTTGTGATGTTGGAGGCAGATCCCTTTTGGACATTGCGTTCCAGGCGTAGGGTGAGCCTCATGAGCAACAACGACGAATTCCGCATCGAACACGACACTATGGGCGAAGTTCGGGTCCCGGCACAAGCTCTCTACCGGGCGCAGACCCAACGCGCAGTTGAGAACTTCCCGATCTCCGGGAAAAAACTCGAACCAGCCCACATCAAGGCGCTGGCGCAGGTCAAAAAAGCTGCTGCGCGTGCCAATCAGGCGTTGGGCGTTTTGGATGCCGAACGTGCAGACGCCATCGTGGCCGCGGCCGACCTGGTCGCCGCCGGAGGCTTTGACGAACATTTCCCCATCGACGTCTTTCAAACCGGGTCGGGCACCAGCTCGAATATGAACACCAACGAGGTACTCGCCGAATTAGCGACCCGAGCATTAAAAGAGGCAGGCAGCTCGACCGAGGTCCATCCCAATGACCATGTGAACGCCTCACAGTCTTCAAATGATGTTTTCCCCACCTCAGTGCACGTTGCCGCTACCAATGCACTGGTCAACGAACTTATTCCAGCCCTGGAATCGCTGGCGATCTCGCTTGAATCCAAGAAAGCGGAGTTCAAGGATGTGGTGAAGTCCGGGCGTACGCACCTCATGGATGCAACCCCGGTGACCCTCGGACAGGAATTCGGTGGGTACGCAGCACAGATCCGTTACGGCGTGGAACGCATTGAGTCTGCGCTTCCCCGGGTAGCAGAGGTCCCGCTTGGCGGCACCGCCGTCGGTACCGGAATCAACACCCCCGAAGGCTTCCCAGCTCAAGTACTGGAGTTCTTGCGCGAAGACACCGGTTTGCAGATCACCGAGGCACGCAACCACTTTGAAGCCCAGGCGAACCGTGACGGTCTTGTCGAAGGTTCGGCTGCACTGCGGACCATCGCGATCTCGCTGATCAAAATTGCCAATGATCTTCGCTGGATGGGTTCAGGCCCCAACACCGGGCTAGGCGAGATCTCCATCCCCGACCTCCAGCCGGGATCATCCATCATGCCGGGCAAGGTCAACCCGGTCATCTCCGAGGCCGCCATTCAGGTTGCCGCTCAGGTGATCGGCAATGACACCACCATCGCGTGGGCAGGAACCAATGGGGCCTTCGAGCTGAACGTGGGCATCCCGGTGATGGCCTCGAACCTGCTCGAATCCATTCGCCTGCTGTCAAATGTATCGCGCGTGATGGCAGAGAAAATGATCGATGGGATTACCGCGAATGTGGAACGTGCGCGTTTCCTCGCCGAAGCCTCACCATCGATTGTGACTCCACTGAACAAGCTCATCGGGTATGAGAACGCCGCGAAGATTGCCAAGAAGGCTGTGGCCGAGGCTCTGACGGTGCGTGAAGCGACCATCGCCTTGGGCTTCGTAGAACGCGGCGAAGTCACCGAAGCACAGCTTGATGAGCTGCTAGACGTTTCGACGATGACCGGAAAATACTAAACCGCATTGCGCATTACCGCAACGGCTGGAATTTGCTGCAAGCCGGCCGCCCTGGGACTTCCTCGGGTGGCCGGCTTGCTGCGTTGCCCAACGGCTCAGTGGGAGAGATCGATCCAATATCTCCGAACGGGCGCCGCCGAGCCGAATTGTTCGGCGAGCTGGGCCACTGGGAGAATCTTTTCGAGCTGTCCGGCGCAGGCCTCAATCGTTTTTGCTGAAGCAGTATTTGAGTCCTCACAGGTGAGCAGCACCCTACGCATACCGCGAGTTCTAGCCACTTCCAGCATTGCTTGCAGGGCTTTTGCGGCGAGTCCGTCACCACGGGCACTCGGGCGAATTCCATAACCAATATGGCCGCCGATGATTTGAAGGAAATCGTTGATCAGCGCGTAACGCAGGCTGACCGCGCCAAGGTACTCATCGTCGCGTTCCAGCCATAGCGTGCTCTGGTTGACGAATCCCGTCGGCGGCTGATTGCCTGTATCGGCAAGGTCGTTGAGCAAGCGCACCCACAGGGAGAAATCCTTGGGGCTTTTCAGGTCCCAGCCGTTTTTATCTGCCAAGAACACCGAAGCGCCCTGCTGGTCCGCGCCAGCCCATTCCTCCGTGTTGCGAAGCCATGATTCATGCAGGTGAGCGCTGGGTGGGAGCAGTCGTAGCGAGGTCATGGATCACAGCTTATTACGCGGCGACACGCTCGCGCACGCACAGCGAGCGAGCAGAGATTGTGTTCCCGATAACTTAATTTGCACTGAGGCGACAAGGAGTGCAAAACTGCATCTTGTGAATAATAGTGCAATTACCGGTGATGGTCCGGATACCGCTCCCGCCGGGCTCAGCGCGCGCATGCAAAAAACACGCCTGTCGATCACCCAGCATGCACGCGAACTGACCGCACAGCACGGCTTTGCCGGGTTCACCGTCGACCAGCTCTGCGCTGGGGTGGGCATCTCACGGCGCACTTTTTTCAATTACTTCGCTGCAAAAATCGACGCGGTTTTCGGTCACGACGACGACGGGATCCCAGCCGATGCTCTCAACCGGTTCATGGCCTCGCGTCCGGCCGGAATCCAAGGGATCTCCCCTACCCTGCAGGCAGATCTTGTCGCCTTATTCCTCGAGCTGCTCAATCGAGACGAACAGGCCATCGGCAGCACCCAAGGGTTCTTCGCCGCGGTACACCGTGAACCGGAACTCTTAGAGCGGATGGTCAAGGTCGGTCCCGAGCGCCAAGCCGAATTCTTGAAACTCATCGCCCAGCGTGAAGGCGTCGAGGCTACGCACCCGGGGCTTGAACTACTGGTTCATTCCCTGCAGTTCTCCGCTTTCAAAGCCGTCGACCGTTATTTGGCCGCGGGCAGCGAAGGCTCATTGGCTGAGGAATATCTCGCAGTGCTCACCATGGGGCGCGAGATTTACAGCCAACCACTCACCCTCCCCCCACCGGGCGCCACCGCGCCCGACTCTCATATCTCGCAAGGATCCCACGCATGACTTCAACCACCGAATCCCGGAAATCCCCGGAATCGGCGCCGCTGCTGCTGACGCAGCGAAGGATTTGGATCATTTTCTCCGCGCTGATCGCCGGAATGATGCTTTCCTCCTTGGACCAGACCATCGTGTCCACCGCAATGCCGACCATCGTTGGACAGCTCGGCGGTGTCGAACACCAGGCCTGGATCACCACTGCCTACCTGCTGGCCACCACGATTGTGATGCCGATTTATGGCAAGTTCGGTGACGTCCTTGGACGGCGCAACCTCTTCCTCATTGCCATTGCGCTGTTCACCTTAGCTTCCGTAGGCGCAGCCTTCGCCGGAACCTTCTGGACCTTCGTCTTCTTCCGTGCCATGCAGGGCCTGGGCGGCGGTGGCCTGATGATCCTCTCGCAGGCAATCATTGCCGACATCGTCCCGGCATCCCAGCGCGGCAAGTACATGGGCCCACTAGGTGCTATTTTTGGTCTCTCGGCGGTTGCCGGTCCGTTGCTCGGTGGATTCTTTGTCGACCATCTGACCTGGCAGTGGGCTTTCTACATCAACATCCCTATCGGCATCGGCGCGTTCTTGATTGCCTGGTTTGCGCTGACTATCCCGAATAAGAAGTCCACCAAGAAAATCGACATTCTTGGTGTGCTGCTGCTGTCGATCGCAACTACCTGCCTGATCTTCTTCACCGACTTCGGTGGGTCGAAAAACCACGGCTGGACGGCTTTGGAAACCTGGGGCTGGGGCTTTGGCATGGTGACCGCGGCGGTGCTGTTCGTCATCGTTGAAGCCCGCGCCGAAGATCCAATCATCCCGCTATCGCTCTTCAAAAACCGCATCTTCATCAACGCTACGGCGATCGGCTTTACGCTGGGTCTCGGCATGTTCGCGGCCATCGCCTTCGTGCCGACCTTCTTGCAGATGTCCTCCGGGACTTCGGCCGCCGTTTCGGGTCTGCTGATGCTTCCTATGATGGTGGGCATGATGGGTACCAGCATTTGGTCCGGTATCGCCATCACCAAATCCGGCAAGTACAAGGGCTACCCGATTGCCGGCGCCTTGGTCACCGCTCTGGCCATGCTGGCATTCACTTCTTTGAGCGCCAGCACCCCGCTATGGCTTATCTGCGTGTACCTGTTTGTCTTCGGCACCGGCCTGGGCCTGATCATGCAAGTGGTGGTGCTTGTGGTGCAGAACGCGGTAGATCCGGCGATGGTCGGTACCGCCACGTCGACGAATAACTACTTCCGTGAAGTTGGCGCATCCTTGGGTGTGGCAATCTTCGGTGCAATGTTCACCAATAGGCTTTCGGAGAATCTCACCGAGGTCTTCACGGCGTCCGGCGCGAGCGCTGCCGATGCCGGCAATGCGACGGCCACCTTGGACCCGCAGACCTTGGCCCAGCTTCCCCAGCAGCTACGCGATGGTATTGTCACCGCTTACGCCGACTCGTTGGCACCGGTGTTCTGGTACTTGATTCCGTTCATTCTCCTAGCCTTCGTACTGGCACTGTTCCTCAAGCAGGTACCGCTCTCGGACACCGCCGGCATGGTGGCACGCGGTGAGGCGATCGGCGGCCTGGAAGCCAAGGAGCTTGAAGACGCCGAGCGCGCGGCCAAACACGATGGCGCAGTTCTGGTTACCGATCACCG
>DNHA01000296.1:19864-23553 GCA_003486025.1 Micrococcaceae bacterium
TCATCGCCTCGTACGAGCGTCGCTATCCCCCGAAATTTTTGGGTGGGTGCGAACCGCTTCGTGCGGGGCGTTGGCGTTTGCCTCAGGCGAAGTATCCGCCGGGCTTCGGATTCAGTGCCCAGTCAATGGCTCGCTCATGGAGCGGTGGCAGGCTCGGGCGGTCGGACAGTTCAAAATAGCCGACCTCTAAATTCTCGTCATCGTTGATTCGAGCTTCGCCGCCCAGATGCGTGGCTCGAAAGACGATATCCAGATACTGCGCATGGTCGCCATTTGGATAGGTCGCCGGGGCGGTCACCCCCACTCCCAATAAATGCGTCAACTCGCAGTGCACCCCAGTTTCCTCCAGAACTTCACGGACCGCGGTATGCGAGGCTTCATCGCCTGGTTCAATGATTCCCGCAGGCAAGGTCCACAGCCCGTTATCCACCCTGCGCACCAGCAACACCGCAGATCCGTTAAAAACCACGACCTTCACCCCGCTCAGCCAGAGCAGGTCGTGCCCAATACGAGTGCGCAGATCGGTGATGAATTCCGGAGTTGCCATGGACCTATGGTGTCATAAGCAATGCCAGTGCTGCGCCTAGGATCATAAACGGGCCAAAGGCCACCGCGGACTTCGCGTTCAATTTGCCAGCGAGCATTCCACCCAGCACCACGAGGCTGGCGAGCACAAACGCGAACACACTGGCCATGAACAGGGCCGATAGGGAAAAGTAGCCAACGTTCAGGCCCAGTACTATCGCAAGCTTCACGTCTCCCATGCCCATGGCTCCGCGCGAAATCAGTGCAAGCAGCAGATAAGCCCCACCCAAAATAAGCGCTCCCAACCCGGCATTGAGCAATAGCAGGTACTCTCCACGCACTATGCTCAGCCCCAGCAGAAGCAGCGCACTGATTACTATCCAGCGAAGCAATAATCTGTTCGGCAGCCGATGCTCTTTGATATCTGCCATCGATAAGAGCACTGCGAAGCAAAGGAAACTCGCGCAGAACAGCACCAGAAGCACAGCGGTCCACGAAGATTCTTGCCAGAGCGTGATCATGTTTAGAGCATAGGGCCAGTACCCCAGCTGCTCCAGTGTGAAGTGCTCGGTTGTGAATAACGCGGGTGCTTCTACACTGGAAATATGATCACGTCAGCTTCCGAGCAGTTATTCCCCGATCACCCGGCACCTGATTCTGCCGCCCGGCGGCGTTTCCGTGCGCTGGCCCGCTCCGCACCATGGTTGAGCACTTCCCTGCGACTGGAACTGAACGTTCCTGAACACTTGGCCCAAGCGGGCCTGCACGGCACGTTGGGTCTGATACTGCGTGGCCGGGAAGCGATCGCGATCAGCAACTACGAAGATACCGTCTGCTATCAGCGTGAACTTTTTACTGCAGACCGAGGCCAAGACTACGTGGCCGCCACCAGCAGCTCCTGGTCCCTGCCTGCCTCGCTAACGTCCCCGGTCTACACGCAGGACCATCTCATTGCCAGACGTCCGCCCATCGACGGCTATCAAGACTTGCTGCCATTGGATTTCTTGGCGCCCGTGCTGGATCCCTACGAGCTGGCAGGCACAGAGCCAGCTTCCCTGGATCTGGCTTTTGAACACCCCACCTACATCCATGAGCTCGCCGCGACGCGCAGCGCGCACGGACGAGCGCAGCTTTCTGCGGTGCTCACCGCCGGGCATAATTACCATCCAAGCAACCCGGTGTTCGCGTTAGTTCCAGCTGGGTCCCGAACGCTGATCGTGCTGGATCTTGACACCGGAATATGTGTTGAACGCAGGATTCTGGGCAGCACCCAGGCCCCGCTGAGCATCACGGTGCTGGCGAAAAATGAGTACTATATCGACTCTCTGTTCACCAGTCCCACCCCGACAATGACAGATGTGCGCGCACACATCCCGTGGACGGTGCGCGCAACACCTTAGGTCAGCGGGCCATCGAGCATTTCGGTGACCAGCGCGGCGATAGCCGAGCGCTCCGAACGCATCAGGGTCACATGCCCGAAGAGGCTATGGCCTTTAAGCTGCTCAACTACGGCAGAGACCCCATCATGGCGTCCAACGTGCAGGTTATCGCGCTGTGCCACATCATGGGTGAGCACTACCTTCGAGTTCTGCCCGATCCGTGAAAGGACCGTCAGCAGTACATTGCGTTCCAGCGACTGAGCCTCGTCGACAATCACAAAAGAATCGTGCAAGGAGCGTCCGCGAATGTGGGTCAGCGGCAGTACTTCGAGCATGCCGCGCTCAAGTACCTCATCTATGACGTTCTTGGACACGATGGATCCGAGAGTATCGAAGACCGCTTGGGCCCAGGGCCCCATCTTCTCTCCTTCGGAACCGGGCAAATAGCCAAGCTCCTGGCCACCGACCGCATAGAGCGGTCGGAACACCGTGATCTTACGGTGTTCGCGGCGTTCGAGCACCGCTTCCATCCCGGCACACAACGCAAGCGCGGATTTTCCGGTACCTGCGCTGCCACCCATCGACACGATTCCCACGTTGGGATCCAGCAACAGGTCCAGTGCAATACGCTGTTCTGCGCTTCTTCCATGCAAGCCGAATGCCTGCAGGTCGCCACGGACCAGCTTGACGGTGTCAGCCGTGACCTTGCGCGCCAACGCGCTGCCTCTGGGCGAGGTAATGACAAAGCCGGTATTAATCGGGCTCTGGCTGGCTTCGGGGAGATTGATGAGCTTCTCGGACTCATACAGCGTGGCCATGCTCGCTTCGTCCAGCTCCACTGATTGCACCCCGCTCCATCCGGTGGAGGCGATCAATTCATTACGGTAAACCTCGGCGTGGATGCCAATCGCGGAGGCCTTGATGCGCATCGGCAGGTCCTTGGTCACCAGGGCCACGTCCTGGCCCTCATCAAGCAGGTGCTTGGCCACCGCAAGGATGCGCGTGTCATTCTCCCCTGACCGCATTCCTACGGGCAGGACATCGGAGGCGATATTGTTCAGTTCAATGCGCAGCGTGCCTCCGGCGTCGGAAACCGGAACCGCACGGGAAAGTCCCCCGTGGTTGGAGATCAGTTCATCGAGCAGGCGCAAAGCTTGGCGGGCAAAAAATCCCAGGTCCGGGTCTTTGCGCTTGTGTTCCAGCTCGGTAATGACTGTTAACGGGATCACCACGTGGTGCTCCTCGAAGTGGAACATCGCTTTCGGGTCCGACAACAACACCGAGGTGTCAATGACGTATGTGCGGACGGCCGAGTTGGTAGTTCGGGTCATAACAGCGCACCCATTCTCGAATCCGGCGTGGGGAATCTCCCCACGCTTTAGTGGGAAGTCCCGCTGCCGGATGCCAAGGGTGACACACGAATCGCTTCGTGCAGACGCCGCATCTTGTCATCTAGTGAGGAACCTTTCGGTCTGCCGGGACTGTGATGTCCCGCCATATGCTCACCATAGACCGCTTACTGCTCCAACAGGTTACAGCAAAGTATCATTTTCGGAAACGATCAGTACTTGCCAACTCAGCGGACTTTTCAGGCTCCGAAACGACGCTGCCGATCGGCAAAGTCACGTAGCGCGCGCAAGAAATCGACGCGGCGGAAGTCCGGCCAGAGAGCCTCGCAGAAGTAAAACTCCGAGTAGGCGCTTTGCCACGTCAAAAACCCGCTCAACCGTTGCTCACCGCTGGTGCGAATCACCAGATCCGGATCCGGCTGGCCTTTGGTGTACA
>DNHA01000296.1:23660-29152 GCA_003486025.1 Micrococcaceae bacterium
TCACGCAGCAAGGACTTGATCGCGTCGATGATTTCACGTCGCCCACCGTAGCCAATGGCCACGTTGACGTGGACCCCGGTCCGTTTGGCGGTGCTCGTTTCCAGCGCGGCAAGTTTCGCCGCGAGATCCTCGGGCAGCACGTCCACCGCACCAACTTGCTGCACCTTCACCTGGTTCGTTTCGCCCAAGCGATCCAGCGTGTTGCCGATGACTTCCAGCAAATCACGCAGCTCGCTGGGTTCACGGTTGAGGTTGTCGGTGGAAAGCATGTAGAGAGTGACTACCTTGATGCCTAGGTCCTCACACCATTCGAGGAACTCAAGGATCTTATCCGCGCCGGCCTGATGGCCTGCCATGGTGGGGGTTCCAGCTAATTTTGCCCAGCGGCGATTGCCATCAACCATGACACCAATGTGGTGGGGCAACTTATCACCGGGTAACGACTTCGCTAGGCGCCGTTCATAGAAACGGTACGCAAGAGAGGGAAGTCGCACCGGGTTCCTCGCTTTCGCACACATTCAAAACTTTTCTTGAAACTAAATCTATCGTGTTTCCCCCGCAACTGAGTGCAGCCGAGCATCCGCAGCTACCGCTTATTTACCTGCCAGCAGGTTCAGCAACGAGGCAATATCGTGCACCGGAAGATTGCACAGCGCCAGCCGGCAAGGCTGGATTTCCAGGCCCTGTGCACCGGAAATCGCCTGCGCAGCGCCTCGGACTTCGATCCCCAGAGCCCGGCATAAGCCCAGTATTTGCTGGCGCTCTGCTGTGCCTGCGCCGTTTAACTTCACATAATGAACCGCCGAGTCGAGTACCGACTGCACCTCAAGTGCGGTCGCTACCTGGGTGGGAGCTTGACCGGCGAGCGCCACACCGTGAGCGCTGAGCCGGTGTGCCAGGTCGAATTGTGCTTGGCCCGAGTCGTCAAAATTTTCACCGGCCATCCGCTGGATAGCTAGCCGGCTCAATGCCTTGGCATAGAGCGCGGCCGCAGCAGGTATAGCATCGTCGAGTACTGTCACCGGGGCAATCTGTGAGCGCTGTGTGCTCAAGCGGTCATCAAGGGCCAAGGCGTCGCGGGGAATCCCGGTCTCCAGATCGATGAAGTGTGCGGTCTTTTCGATCAGGATGCCAGCGCGTTCCTGCCACACGCTGTAGCGCGGACTCTGGGTCAGCGCTAAGAACCCCAGGGTCAGCCCGGCATAGTCTTCTAAGGTTCCCTCATTATCTGCCGAACGTTGACCGGCAAAGCTCACTCGCGCCAACGTTTGGCTCTGCTCATCCCAGTGCACCTCCCAGAGCGTGGTGGCAACCTGTTCCGCTAGTTGGGCGAGCTGCGGTTCACCGAGTAGTTCTCCGGCTTCCGCGAGCGCTTCAATGGCAAGGCCATTCCATCCGGCGATGATCTTCTCATCGCGTCCCGGGCTTGGCCTGGTGGCGCGCACGGTGCGCAGTTCGGCTCTGAAGGCATCCCAAATCTGTGCCTCGCCGTCAACCGGGATCCGGGTCAACGAGACGTGGTAGTACCCAGGATCTTCAGCAATTCCAGCTAATCGCACCAGGTCCGTGGGCAGCTCGACACCTGCCCGGCGCACCGCGGCGAGGCATTCTTCCCGGGTGAACGTATAGGCTGCGCCTTCGACGCTCGACGTGCCGCGCCGCGAATCTGCGTCGAGCGAAGCGGCAAAAGCGCGGTGGGGCGCACCGGCCTCGGAGGTCAACAGGTCGCTGCTCAAGAAGTTCGCCGTATCCAGCGCCGCTTGGCGGGCTAAGCGCGCCAGCTGTGTGGCCCGCTGCGACTGCTGGGGATGCTGCTGGGCAAACTGCGTTGCGAAGACCGCGGTCCGCGCGCATAAGGAAAGCAAGCCGGCGTTGTCGTAGAGCATTTTTTCAAAGTGCGGGATCGTCCAATGTTCATCCACGCAATAGCGGGCGAAGCCTCCGGAAAGATGATCTCGCAGGCCCCCAAGCAGTATCGCCTCCAAGCTGGTCGCCAGCGGTTGAAAGGCTTCGGCGCCGAGTTCTGGGTCCAGGAGCACGGTGCGCCACATGGTCTTCAGTGCCCAGGTGGGTGGGAACTTTGGTGCAGGGGTGAAGCCGCCTTCGGTTTTGCTCGTTGCGATCCAGTGCCGGCTGGCCTGACGCAGGGCCTTTGCAGCTGTGGAGTCCGCTCTCATCTCCAGCAGGGCCCCTTGCCGCGATCCCAGGTCGGCGAGGTGCTCAGCGAGCATCTGGGCTTGCTCTTCGAGTCCCTCTCGGTGTTCTTCCCACCCTTGATGGACAGCGTCCACCACTTGGGTGAAGGACGGCATTTTTCCGCGGGGCTCGCTTGGATAGTAGGTGCCCGTATGGAAAGCACGTCCGTCGGGCATCGCGAAGATCGTCATGGGCCACCCTCCGGCCCCCGTCAGCGCCTGGGTTGCCATCATGTAGGTGTCGTCAACCAGCGGGTGTTCTTCGCGGTCCACCTTGATGGAAATAAAGTTTTCGTTGAGTTTCCGGGCGATCTGCGGGTCATCAAAAGATTCATGGCTCATCACGTGGCACCAGTGGCAGGCCGCGTAGCCGATGGAAAGCATCACCGGCACGTCACGCAGGCGGGCCTGCTCGAAGGCTTCGTCTCCATAGGGCCACCAGTCAACCTCTTGATGCGAGTGCTGGCGGAGGTAGGCGCTGGAGCTATTGGCGATTCGTTGTCCCATATCGCCATTCTGCCTCACCACGCCACCAAGGTGTCCTTGCTCACCTCCAATTCGGCCGAAGGCTGAGCGTTTGATGTACCTCGCGGCAAAAGAAAAGGCCCCGTGCTGGACTTCCACTAAGCGGTGGGTCAGCATGAGGCCTGTTCCAGGCTCTGTGGCCTAGCTGTCTTCGGAGGTCTTCGGATCCACTGGATCGCTAGGCTCTTGAACTGGTTGGTTCTCGCCCTTGAGCATCAGCTCATTCTGCTTGGATTCGGCTTCCGAGGCGTAACGGACACGACGGACGCGGCGCACCATGTCACGAATCAGGAAGATCACTGCCAGTGCCAGAAACGCGGTGAACACAAAGCCGAGGAAACCCGGGCCATAGCTGTTCTCGTCCAGCGCTTCGTTCTGCACGTTGGTACTCGCAACCATCATGGTCGCGTAAATCGCATTCACGGTGTGGGGACAACTCTTTTCTGGAACTGGAAGGTACGTGGTTCTATCTTAGTCCGGCAAACAGATCTGTCTCGGGCAGCTGTGTCGCAACCTTCGACGAGATCAGCGTGTAATCCTCCCACGGCCATGACTCGGCATAAATGTGTTCTGGCACCGCGAAGAAGAATCCCTCCGGGTCAATCTGCGTTCGGTGCGCTAGGAGCGCCTGATCTCGCAACGTGAAATAATCTGCGCAGTGCACCTGGGTGGTCGTGGTGTGTGGCGAAACCCACTTGAACATTTCGTTCTCTTCGTCATTTTCCCACTTTGCGACGCGCTCGGTGTAGGGCGATTCGTAGCCGCCTTCCAGCATCGCGTAGTGCAGGGTACGCAAGCGATCCGACGAAAACGCACGGTCATAGTAGAGCTTGTCGACCTCCCACGGCTCCCCCAATTCGGGGTAAAGCTGCGCGTTGCCAGCCTGTTCGAAGGCGAAAGCCGAGACCTTATGGCAGTGGATATGATCCGGGTGAGGGTACCCGCCGTTCTCGTCATAGGTGGTGATGACGTGCGGGCGGAACTCGCGAATCAACTTGATGATGCCGGCCGCGGCGATTTCTACCGGCTGCAAGGCAAAGGCACCAAAGGGCAGTTCTGGCAGCGGGTCACCCTCGGGCAGACCCGAGTCGACATAACCCAGCCAACGGTGCTTGATGCCCAAGACCGAGGCGGCTTCAGCCATTTCGGTGCGGCGCACCCCCGGTAGATCACGATGCGCGTGCGCGAGTTCGCCAACGGCAGCGTTCAGGATGTCCCCGCGTTCGCCACCGGTGCAACTGACAACCATCACCTCTGCGCCGGCATCAACATAGGCGGCCATGGTGGCAGCACCCTTTGATGACTCGTCATCCGGGTGGGCATGAATCGCCATGAGACGCAGCCCCTGGGACGGCGCTAACTTCTTCACGTCGTGAATCTCCACGTAAACTCTTCCTTCTGCACTGTGAACAGGCCGGCATGCCGGCATGGCATGCCATCAATGACAACTCTCACGTAGCCCTGCGTTATTCCCTGAAGGCCCGGCCGGTAGACTAGAGACATCTCATAGTCGACGGCAGAGAGTAGTACAGGGCAAGCAATGTCTGATCCAAGCTTAACGGCTCGCTACAACAACCCCAACAAACGCCCGCTGGCTAAGCGCACCCGTAACTTGCTCATCGGTGGCGCGTTGAGCCTCGGAGTCGTCGGGGCGGCCTGGGTTGGCTTCGGCAACTTTAGTGCCATCAGCGCCCAAGACATCAATTTTTCGGTGCAATCCCCCTCGCAAGCCACAGCGGTCATCGAGGTCGAATATAACTCCAAGCACCGTCTGCAGTGCGATGTCCGCGCGATGAATGAGTCAAAGGCCACCGTGGGGTTTAATACCGTCCTGCTCGAAGCGACCGATCCCGGGGTACTGACCACCAAGCGTCTGACGGTGCCAATGCACACCGATAATCTTGCGGTAACCGCCGGCGTTGAGTCTTGCTACAAGGTGCCGAACGAGTTCACCAAGTAATAAAGCAGGCAATCTTCAACCTCAGAGCTGAACGCATTGGGATTATTTCCCAATCGCGACTATTATCGTGGGAAAGTACGTTTCACCCCGCATCGGTTTGTGCGCCCAGTTGAAGATCAACTGGAACAGGAGCCTAGCGGGGTCTTTGCTTGCATCCGCCGAAATTCGACTGATCACTAATTCGTACCGAATCTGATTTCTTCAACGCCACCGCAGGGTGGCGTTTGGCTTTATCGCCCGACATGGACGGTACACCTAAGAAATCCCTGACTGACCAAAGGAAGTACAACGTGAGCACCAACAGCAACGAACCTGTCGTGTGGCTGACTCAGGAGGCCTTCGACCGCCTTCAGACTGAACTGACCTTCCTCTCCGGTCCAGGTCGCACCGAAATTGTTGCCCGCATCGAGCAGGCACGTTCGGAGGGCGACCTCAAGGAGAACGGTGGCTACCACGCTGCTCGTGAGGAGCAAGGCAAGGCCGAGGCCCGTATCTTGTACCTGAAGGATCTACTACGCCGCGCCCACGTTGGCGACGCGCCTGCAGATGACGGAGTCGTCGAGCCAGGCATGCTGGTAGTTGCCACCATCGCCGGCGATGAGACCACCTTCTTGTTCGGTTCCCGCGAGGTTGCCGGCGACAGCGACCTCGAGGTCTACTCCGAGCAGTCACCTATCGGCCAGGCTGTTCATGGCAAGAAGGTTGGCGACAAGCTGACTTACACCGCGCCTAACGGACGCGATATCGCCGTGGAGATTGTTTCTGCGACGCCTTTCGAGGGCTAATCCTCCTCGTATTAAATGAGTGGCTCA
>DNHA01000140.1:0-2677 GCA_003486025.1 Micrococcaceae bacterium
GGTTGGCGATGACCTCGTTGGCGTTCATATTGGTGCTGGTGCCCGCGCCGCCCTGGATCGGGTCGATGATGAACTGGTCATGCAGCGAGCCGTTGGCAATCGCCTCGCAGGCCTGGTCGATGGCCCGGGCGCGGGCGTCGTCCAGCAGGCCCAGCTCGTGGTTGGCGCGGGCCGCCGCCTGCTTGACGCGGGCCAGCGCGATGATCAGGTGCGGGTTGCCGGACAGGGAAGTGCCGGTGATGTCGAAGTTTTCCTTGGCGCGCAGGCTGTGCACACCCCAGTAGGCTTCAACCGGGATGTCGCGGTCGCCGATGAGGTCGTGTTCGCTGCGGGTTACGGGAGCCTGTTGGGTTACAGACATGTTTTCACTCCTGATTTTGGGCGCACAAAATGCACCCTGGGTGGTTGGTGATGCTAAATTCCGGGTGGTGTTTAGAGCGCTTGGAGCTGGCCGACGACTTTTCCGCCACCGAGCAAATCGGTGGAGGCGAGGCCGCGTAAGCGATCGTTGGTTTCTTCGCCGAGGCGCTCGGCCAGCAGTTTCACGGTGATCGGCATGCGGGCCCGATCAGAACCGTCGGAAATCTTCACCGCCAGCGAGGACCCGTCGGCCAGGCCGACGGCCTGGATGCCTTCGAAGCCGTCCTTGGCCACGGCCCCGGGTAGCGCGCGCATCAGCTCGGTGACGTCGCGTCCCTCGCCGGCCACCAGATCCGGGTGGGCGCGCATGGCCGCGGCCACCCGGCCCTCGGCGGTATCGGGTGCGGCGCTGGACAGCTTGGCAAAACCGCGGGCCAGTGCGGCCAAGGTCAACGGGTAGACTTCCGTGCCGCAGCCATCGGTGCTTACGCGCAGGATCTTTTCTTCCGTCAGCTCCTCGACAATTCCTCGCAGCGTCGCGTCCAGCGGGTGATCGGGGTCCAAATAATTCTCGGTGGGCCACCCGTTGTGCTGGCACATGGCCAGCAGCGCGGCATGTTTGCCCGAGCAGTTCTGCGCCAGCTGGGTGGCGATGCCGCCTTCGGCCAGCCAGGCGGCGCGCTCTTCCGCGCCGTAGGGAAGGTCGGTGGAGTTGCCCAGATCCGCGGCGGAAAGTCCGCNNGTCCGGCCGCTTCCAGTGTGGACTCGGCGACCTGCTGGTGGCGTGCGGAGCCCGAGTGGCTGGCCGCGGCCAAGGCGATCTGCTCGTCGTTGAGCGTGATCCCGGAGCGGAGGATGGCGACGGCAAACAGCGGCTTCAGCGCGGAGCGCGGGTAGAAGCGGGCCTGCTGATCTCCGAGGGTCATCAGTGGTTGACCGTGCGGATCGAGCAAGACAGCTGACCCGTAGTGGATCGACTCCAGGACGTTTCCGCGGCTCGCGGCAACCAGCGGCACATGCTGGGCAAGGGTTTGGGCGGCTAATTGCGCAAATCCGGAGGACGTGGCTGCGGACGGGGTCACTTGGTGCTCCTGACGATGGTGGATACTGCATGCTGCACCGCGGACAGATGTTCGGCCATCGCGTGTCCGGCGGCCTCGGTGTCTGCGGCACGGATGGCCGCGACGATTTTGCGATGCTCGGTATTTGAGGGCACTCGGCGGCCGGTGACCAAGTTGACGGTTTCGGACTGCCGGGACATGGCCTCGCGGATATCGCCGACCACGCGGTCGAACACCGAGTTGCCGCTGGCGCGGGCGATCGCGGCATGGAATGCCGCATCCAGCTGCACCCACGCTTCGGCGCCGTCTTCGGATTCCATGTCTTCGATGAGTCCGGTCAGCCGTTCCAGGTCTTCGCTGGTGCGCCGGGCGGCGGCCAGCTGGGCGGCCGGGATTTCAATGTGCGGGCGGGCCTCGTAAAGGTCCGCGGAGGAGAAGCCGCCGAGCACCAGATCGCGGGTGGGGCGATGGGCGATGACAAAGGTGCCGCGTCCTGTTTCGGTACGGGTCAGCCCCAATGCAGCGCAGGAGCGCAGCGCTTCGCGGACTACCGAGCGGCTGACGCCATAGGTGGAGGCAAGGCTTGCCTCGGAGCCGAGCTTTGCGCCCAGCGGGATCTCTTGAGCTTCGATGGCGGCGCGCAGCGTGTTGAAAACGGCTTCGGAGGCGCTGGTCCGAGCAATCGGTTGCTGTCCGGCTGTCCAGCTGTCTGACAGGTTCATGCTTACCAGTGTGCCGGTGTGATGCACCCAACGTCAAGTCTTTGTCAAAGGAGCTTGAACAATTTGTTCGCTGCCGATGGATAGCGGTGATCCCGCGCTACCGCAGGGAGGAAAAATTTGTTCTGGCAGACGGAAAAATATGTGACATTATTTTGACATGAGCGAAAAAACTTCACCCGTAGAATCGGTAGACAGAGCGCTAAGGCTCTTGGTCTTTTTACGTGATTCGGGCCCAAAATCAGTGTCTGAAGTTGCCGAAATGCTCAACGTCGCCCCATCCACGGCGCACCGTCTGCTCGGGGCATTGACCTTCCGGGGTTTTGCAGTTCAATCTCATGATCGTAGGTATCGCGTTGGCCCGATGGTGAGCGGCGGCGGCACCGAAACTTTTCCTGTTCATATGCTTCGCCAGCTAGCCCAGGAAGGACTGCAGTGGCTACAACAGCAGGTGGGTGAAACCGTCCAGCTTATGGTCATGCGAGGCGGCAACATTCAATTCATTGACGGTGTGGAGTGCACACAAACCTTGCGGGT
>DNHA01000140.1:2692-6155 GCA_003486025.1 Micrococcaceae bacterium
CGGAATGCGCGTAGGGGACCAGATGCCAGCTTTCGTCTCGGCCGGTGGCAAAGCGATTCTTGCCCGGCATACCAATACTGAGCTTGAAGAGCTCTACCGTGGGGGATTGCCCAAGTGGCCCACGGGTCGGGTTTCCACCATGCAGGAGCTCAAACGTTCCATGACCAAGATTCGCCGCAGCGAGTTCGCTACAAACTTTGAAGAAACCGAACAGGGGGTAGTGGGTCTTGGGGTGAGCATCGATGACGCTGAAGGACGCCCCGTGGCGGGACTGACTACCGCCACACCGAGCATCCGATTTGACCGCTCGACCATGCCCGAGCATGTGGCCGCCTTACATCAGGCGGCCAGCATGATCACGCATCAACTATCGATTAGAACTTCCTAGTCACTAAAAATCAGGAGCAAGACGCTAATTCGCGCCCCGAAGAACCGAACTGATGCTCTGCACGGCATCCTGAAGATCCTCTGGGTTCACCAGCACACCGGTGTCCAGGGCACCACCGGTGGTGTCTCCCTGGACTAGACGCTTCAGTGGAATCTCTAGGCGCTTGCCGGTTCGCGTACGCGGAATGCTGCGCACGAACAAGATGCTGTCCGGCACATGGCGTGGCGAAAGATTAGTGCGTAACGAGGTGCGAATTGAGCCTTCTAACGCCGTAGTGTTTGAGTTTTCTTCGGCAACTACCAGCAGGATGAGCCGTCCCATGCCGCCGCCCTCTTCGAAATGCAAGATGATGCAGTCCGAGATTCCCGGGTGGCTTTCTAGTAACGCATAGAACTCGGCGGTTCCAAGACGGACCCCACCACGGTTGAGTGTGGCATCGGAACGGCCGTTGATGACCCAAGTGTCACGTTCGGTGCGCACTAACCAGTCGCCGTGGCGCCAGACACCTTCAAAAACGTTGAAGTAGCTATTGGTGTAGCGCTCCTTGTTCTTGTCTCCCCAGAAGAAAACTGGCATGTACGGCATTGGCAACGTTGCCACTAGCTCGCCTGGTTCGCCGGCCATTGGGTTTCGATCCATGTCCCAGGACTCAACCGCCACACCGAGTGGGCGGCAAGACATTTCTCCGGCGTACACCGCGCTGAGCGGGCTCGCACCGACGAAGGCTGCGCAGATGTCGGTACCCCCCGAGGTCGGGGCAAGCAGCAGGTTCATGCTCACCGAGTTATAAACCCAACCGGATACGTCTGCGGACAGCGGGGAGCCCGAGCACTGAATTTCACGAAGCTTGCTTAGATCCCACTGCGTTCCTGGGTTCAGTCCCGCATGAGCACAGGCTGCCAGATATGCCGAGCCGGTACCTAGGTAGGTCGCTTCGGTTTCGGCCAGGACCGCCCACTGTGACCATTCCCCGTCCAACGTGGGCCAGTTCGGATCACCGTCTTCCAGAACTACCGCGGCTCCGACCAGCAAGCTTGAGGCACCCATAGTCCACACCATCCAACCGGTGGTGGAGAACCAGAATGCAGTATCGGATTCGTTCATCCCGAAGTGCAGACCCATGGCCTTGTAGTGTTCCAGGAGCAATCCACCGTGACCGTGAACGATAGCCTTTGGCTTACCGGTGGTACCCGAGGAAAAGAGCACCGTCATCGGGTGGTCAAATGGTACCGGTTCGATCACTGCCGGAGCGTGCTTGGCAGTGAAGTCTGCATAGGCCTGTGCGTCCGGGGCCGCGGAGCTGACGTCCAGATTTTCATCCAGGTACGGCAACAGGACTACCGCCATATTCGGCAGGGTGGCACGAATTGTTGACAGGTCTTCTAGTTTTGAAATTTCTCGCTTGCCCCAGCGGTAGCCATCGATGGAGATCAACAGTTGCGGGTCCAGCTGTTCAATGCGGTCCACGGTGGCCTTGGCGCCCATTTCCGGGGGAACGCAGCACCAGATGGCGCCGAGCCCAACCACCGCGTAGTAGGTGGCAAGGGTCTGTGGGATATTTGGCAGATAGCCTGCCACGCGGTCCCCAGGCTTGATGCCATGGCTGAGCAGCCCCTGCTGGATGCGCTGAATTTCGTCAGCCAGACGCTTTCCGCTCCAATTGATACTGCCGTTGGTTTGACTGCGTGACTTGACCATGATGTGCTCGGCACGCTGGGTGAGACTGCGCAGGATGTGCTCGGTGAAGTTGATACGAGCACCTTCAAACCACTTGGCTCCGGGCATGGTGCGTTCGGCAAGTACCGAGGTGTAAGGCGCGTGGGTGATGATCTGGAAGTGATCCCAGACCTCGGCCCAGAATTCTTCGAGGTTCTCGACCGACCAAGCCCAGGCCTGCTCGTAGTCGGTGAACTTCACCTGATATTTGGCTTCGATGTTATGCAGGAAGCGTCCCATTTCGAATTGATCCCAGTCGTGGGGTGCCGGGGATGGGTACAGCAGAGCTCCAGATTTAATCGGTTGCATGATGTTCCTTCAAAATTTTTGGGGTGTAAAAACACAGTGGTGCGGCATTAAAGGCCGAGGAGCTTGATGGCGTTGTCCTTGAGGATCTTGGGGCGCACGTGCTCGCGGATCGGCAGGTTTGCGAAGTCGGCCAGCCAGCGATCCGGCGGCAGTAGCGGGAAATCGGAACCGAAGAGCACCTTGTCGGCCAGCATGGTGTTTGCGTACTGCACCAGATTGGCCGGGAAATACTTCGGTGACCAGCCGGAGAGGTCGATATAAACATGGTTATGGCGAACCGCCACGGCCAGGGCCTCATCCTGCCAGGGGAAGGAAGGATGGGCCATGATGATGGGCATGTTGGGGAAATCAACCGCCACGTCATCCAGCGCCAGCGGCTGGGAGTACTTCAGCCGGATGCCTCCGGAGCCGGGCATCCCGGCGCCGATGCCGCTCTGCCCGGTGTGGAACAGCGCAGGGACACCCAATTCTTCGATGGCCTCGTAGAGCGGGTAGGCCTTCTGGTCGTTGGGGTAGAAAGACTGCAGGTTCGGATGGAATTTGAAGCCCTTGACTCCGAACTCGTTGACCAGGATCCGCGCCTCGGTGATTGCGGCCTTGCCGCGCGCCGGGTCCAGACTGGCAAAGGGGATTAGCGTGTCTGCATGGCGGGCGGCTGCCTCGGCGATGTGCCGGTTGCTGATCGGCGCGTGCCCGGTGGTCGGTTCGTGGTCCACAGTGAAGATCACCGCGGCCATCTTCCGTGTCCGGTAGTGCGCGGCCACCGCATCCACGCCCAGCGGGTCGTGGGCGGCGCCGAAGTGCTTCTGCGCGGCAGCGCGGAAATCATCGGGCATGTCGGTGTGCCCGTGGTCGTCGGCCTCGATGTGCACGTGCATATCGATGGCGGTCAGTTCGGTTGGATTCATGGTGCTCATGGGTGGGAATACCTCGGAAGTCGCGGCGGGACGTGGTTCAGGAAATTGTGAGGGGTTGCGCGGCTCGCGCTTCGCGTTTGAGCGAGTAGCTTAGTGCCAGTATGCACAGGGCTGCGGCCAGCAGCGGGGCGGC
>DNHA01000140.1:6181-12487 GCA_003486025.1 Micrococcaceae bacterium
TTTCCGGGGCCCAGCCTCCGGAAAGCAGGTAGCCGGTGAGGATTGGCGCCAGGATGGACATCAGGCGTCCCACCCCGATCATCCAACCCACGCCAGTGGCCCGGGCGCGCGGGCTGTAGATGTCGGGGGATACCGCGTAGAAACCTGCGATGCCCGCGGTGGTGAGCATGCCCAGGACCAGGGCAAAGACCATGGCCAAGGAAATCGTCTCGAAGACCATCGCGAAGATGAGGTAGGCGATGGCCGAACCGAGCAGAGCGGTGACCAGCAGCGGGCGGCTACGGAATTTCATGGCCAACGCGGAGAAGATGAAACAGCCCAGAATTCCGCCGGCGTTGGCGAGCACGCCGACAGTGACACCCAGGGTGTCATCGCCGGAGGCGGTCGCCATCATCTTGGGAGTCCAGGTGTTTGCGAAGTAGTAAGCCGCGACCAGGCAGGCGTAGCCTATCCACAGCATCAGGGTGCGAAGGCGCACTGGGTGGGTGAGGATTTCGGAGATGGCCGAACGTCCGCCGTGGGCCAGCTGCACCGTGGGCAGGGCCTCAATGGTAGGACGCTTGGCTTTGGCGAGGATCGCGTTAATCCGTTGCAGGGCGCCAGCGGGCTGCTTAGTGACCAGGAAATCCAGGGATTCGGGCAGGTAGCGCCAGGAGACCAGCAACATGATCACGGTCAGTCCGGCGCCGACCGCGAAGACTGAGTGCCACCCGAAGACCGGGATCATCGGTCCGGCTACCATGCCGCCGATGGTCGCGCCGATAGGGTAGCCGGCCGCATAGATGCCCATGATGGTGCCGCGGCGCAGGTCCGAGGAGTATTCGGAGACGAGCACGTTCAAATTCGCCATCATGCCGCCGACGCCCAGGCCGGTGAGCACACGCCAGGCAAGCAGCACATATTCGTTGGGGGCGAAGACCGAGAGAGTCATGCCGATGCTGATCACCACGAGCGAGGCGAGGGTCAGCTTGCGCCGGCCGATGACATCTGCCATCGGGGTGAGGAAGATCGAGCCGGCGGCCATCCCGAAGAGGCTGGCGCTGAGCAGATAGCCGAGCATCACCGGGTCGATACCCCATTCACGGGAGAGCGACGGGGCAGCATAGGCCATGACGGCGACGTCGAAGCCGTCGATGAATATGAGCACCAGGGCGATGACGACGGCCATCACCTGGAAGCGACTCATAGCCGCGGTGCGGAAGTCTAGTGAGGGGGACATCGGTTCTCCTGTGGATGCTGGGTTTTTGGTTACCATGTGACCCTAGTCATAGCGGCGCAGGGTGATCTATAGTTTGGTTCCAGATTCCTTATCGCGGAAACTTGATCATTGAAGTTCTTTCCGTCACCATTCTCGACAACCGCAAAGATCCGGGCGTATTCTGGTCATATCTCGACAACAGATTCACGAATCCAATTCCTTTGGAAGGAATAGTCCGCATCGAAGGCAGGATTTTCTCGCCTCACGTGGACCGGCGGAATCCACCAGATTCCGCATCCGTGGATCGCACCGGCTGGCCCACAAGGACCGGCACGATCACCCTAAGGAGCTTCAAATGTCCCAGCGAGTACTCATCACCGCAGGCGCCGGTGGAATCGGGCTGGCAGTAGCCAAGGCCTTCCTGGTTCAGGGCGCCCACGTGCATATTGCCGACATTAACGCTGACGCGGTCAACGCGGCCGTCGACGCACATGAAAACCTCACCGGGTCGGTCACCAATGTCGCCGACCCGACCGCCGTGGCGCGAATGTTCGTGGATATCAAGCGCGAGCTGGGAGGCCTGGACGTACTGGTGAACAACGCAGGCATCGCTGGCCCGACCGCACCAGTCTCCGACTACCCGGCCGACGCATTCGGCTCGGTGATTTCGGTGAATCTGCAGGGCACCTTCAACGTCACCCAGCAGGCCATCGAGTTGCTTAAGGAATCTGACGCTGCCTCGATCATCACCATGTCCTCGCTGGCCGGACGCTTCGGCTACCCGAACCGCGTGGCCTACTCCACTACCAAGTGGGGCCTGGTCGGCTTTGCCAAGACCCTGTCCATGGAACTTGGCCCACTGGGCATCACCTCGAACACCATCCACCCGGGAGCCGTCGACGGACCGCGTATCATGAGCGTCTTCGAAGGCCGTGCAGAGGTTTCCGGGCGCACCGTGCAGGAAGAAGTGGATTCCGCGCTGGCCAATCAGTCGGTGAAGCAGTTCATCAACCCCGATGACATCGCCGCGCTGATCCTGTTCCTGGCAGGCCCGCACGCCCGCACCATCTCAGGGCAGATGTTCCCAATCGACGGCGATTCCAAGGCTGCCGTCTAATGAGCAACATCGCTGAGCAACGGCCTTCGGGCGTGGGATCCACCCCGCAGGCCGTTCAGGCTTCGAAGGGAAATGAAAGCCCGGTGGAACAGGCTGCACTCCAGAAACCCTGGCGCGGGCGCATCATCCTAGTACTGGGCATCATCCTGCTGGGCATTACCCTGCGCCATGCGGTGACCGGGCTGTCGCCGCTGTTGCCGGTGGTGCGCGAGGAACTGGGCATGGGGGTGGGAGCCGCCAGCTTCCTGGGTATGCTGCCCACCCTGGCCTTCGGTATTGCCGGTTTCCTCACCCCGGTGATCATGCGGACCAGAGGTCCGGAGCTGACCGCGTTGCTGGCCATGACGCTGGCCGCGATTGGTACCGTGGCCCGCGTGCTGGGCGAGAGCATCCCGCTGTTCCTGGTCTTCAGCGTGATCGCGCTGTTTGGCATGGGCATGGGCAACGTCGTGGGCGCGCCGCTGGTAAAGAAGTACTTCCCGGACCGCCAGGCCGCGATGCTCACCGTCTTCGCGCTGCTGATGCAGGCCGGGGCGACCCTGCCTGCGATGACCGCGATGCCGATTTACCATGCCGCCGGATGGCGCGTTTCGCTGGCTTCCTGGGCAGTGCTCTCGCTGCTGGCGGCCCTGCCATGGTTGATCGCGCTACTGCGGCTGCGCCGCGCCTCGAACGGAGCCAAAACAGGCAACGCGGCGGGGGCCGAAGCCAAGCAGAAATTCGGCTTGGGCCGGTTGCTGGCCAACCGAATCTCGGCAGGCACGGCACTGTTCTACGCGATGGCCTCGCTGAACACCTATGCCATGCTGGCCTGGTTCCCCACCATCCTCGGCGACCGCGGCATGGACCTGGGGCAGGCCGCCACGGCCTTCTCGGTGTTTACGTTCTTGACCTTGCCGATGGCGTTGGTGGTACCGCTGCTCGCCAGCCGAATGAAGAATGTCTTCCCGCTGGCTGCAGCGTTGGCGCTGACCTATCCGATCGGCTACATCGGGCTGTTGGCGCTGCCGGAGCTGAGCCTGTTCTGGACGGTCATCATGGGCATGGGCGGCGGATCTTTCCCGCTGGCCATCACCATGTTCAACCGCAACACACGCTCCGCGGCAGGCTCGGCCGCGCTGGCCGGTTTCGCCATGGGCGTGGGCTACTTGTTCGGCACCTTGGGTCCGCTGCTAGGCGGCATGTTCTACTCGATTACCGGCGGGTGGGATCTGGCCATCGTGGTGTTCGCGCTGACCGGACTCCTAGCCTTGGCCGGGGCCAAATTGATGACCCCGCGCAGCGGCATGCTGGAAGACGGTTTTGCGCAGCCGGTAGCCAGAGCGTGCGTGGCACAACGTTAAAACCGGCCGTCGACTCCGAATTTTCGGAGCCGGCGGCCGGTTTCTGCGTGTGGGGGACCATGTGGGCGACCTAGTGCCGCGTCCAAGGATTTAGTGGCCCGACCCTATAAGGCAGGCCGGTCGAGGATCGAGCGGATCGCGGTGATCGCCAGCCACACGCTGGCATCTGATGCCGTCCTCGTTGAAGCCGCTGAAGAATCAGAAGACCGACGGCAGGCCGATGGCCTCCGGCAGCCGCCCGCGGAGGCACCGCACGGCGAACCTGGCCCTTGACCCGCAAAGCCTGCCGCCAATCTGGCGGCAGGCTTTGCGAAAGTCTCTCAGGCTAGGGAATGGTGATGATCTGCCCGGCGTAGGACAAGCCGCCGCCGAAGGCGAAGAGCAGAGCCTTGTCGCCCGAGGCCAGCGGCTCATCGGAGGCCATCAGCTTGGACAGCGCCAGCGGCATCGAGGCAGCCGAGGTGTTGCCGGAGTAGACCACATCGGTGGCCACCCGGGCGTTCGGGGCACCGATCTTCTCCGCCAAGGGCTCGATGATGCGCAGATTCGCCTGGTGCAAGATGATCGCATCCAGTTCTTCCGGCTTCATTCCCGCACGGTCGATGATCTTCGAAGCGATCTTCGGCAGCTGGGTGACGGTCCAGCGGTAAACGCTCTGCCCGTTCTGCGCGAACTTCATGTCATTGTCCGCCTCGATGCGCACCGCATCGGACAGTGAAGGAACCGAACCCCAGACCACGGGAGAAATTTCTGCGGTCTGGGAGGCGGTGATGATGAACGCCCCGGCGCCGTCCGCGGTGAGCACGCAAGTGCTGCGGTCGGTGAAGTCGGTGAAATCGGTGAGCATCTCGGAGCCGATCACCAGTGCCTTGGTGGAACTGCCGGCAGCGATCGCACCCTGGGCCATGCCTACCGCATGGGCAAACCCGGAGCAGGCGGCGTTCAGGTCCATGGTGGCCGGACCCTGATCCATGCCGAGGCCCAGGGCCACGCGGGCAGCCATATGCGGGGTGCGATCCGTCGCGGTGCAGGTGGCGACGATGACCAGGTCGATGTCCTCGGCGTTGATGTCTTCGGCATTGTCCAAGGCCATCTTTGCGGCCTTGATCGCCATCGAGTCAACGGTCTCGACGCCGGTGCCCCAGCGGCGCTCCTGAATCCCTACGCGGCGGGTAATCCACTCGTCGCTGGTCTCGACCAGCGTTTCCAACTCGGTGTTGGGCACGATGCGCTCAGGCTGGAAATGGCCAAAGGCTACGACTTTGCTGCCGGTCATGAGTTTAACTCCTTGGGAAATGAACACTCTTGCTCTCAAGGTTAGTCGTTTTGGAGCCTACTTGCCGTTCACAACGGACACCGGAGCCGGGCGAATATGCTGAAAACCGGCTCGACGGGCGCAAAACTGGCTGGATTATCCGTTTTTCCCGGGAGGTTCATGGCATGGTGGCCCATCGTTCATCTGCCGTCCAACCCGCTGCGGTGCAATGGTGGGAAAGCATTGCGGAAGGAATCGAGGCAAGGGGAGCACGATGTCACCACTACAGGTCGCAGCTGCCGAACTGACGAGCCTGCGCCCGGTTCCGGGGTTCGGAACAAAAACCATCTACCGCGGTGTGGCCCCGCAAGCCACGGACGCCGCGTACGCCGGGCAGCTACGCCTGCGGGGAATCACTACGCTGATCGATCTGCGTGAACCACGCGAAATTCCACGCGAACCGCTGGGAGCCATTGACGGGCTGCGCTACCGGGGGATTCCGCTCTATTGCGGGCAGAACCCCAGCGACCGGACGCTGAGTGAGAACCAGCGGATATTGCTCGATGGCCGTGGGGCGCGGCTGGTTGCGGCCCTTCGGGTGATCGCGCAGCCGGCGGACGGAAACACCGCGGTGGTCTGCCAGAGCGGCGGAAAGCGCACCGGGCTGGTGATCGCACTGCTGCTCGAAGCGATGGGAGTCGCGCGCGAACTGATCATCGCCGACTATGCCTCGGCGGTCCGTGAACCGGCCTATGGCCCGCCCGGTCATATCGCGGCGGCTCTGAATGGCACCCTGGATTGGCTGGTTGAAAGCTATGGTTCGGTGACCGGCTACCTGCTGAGCAAGGGGCTGACCGGGGCCGAACTGCACAGGCTGCTAGAGCTAGGCACCGATGCCAGAGCAAGCACCGTGCGGCCACTGGTGGCCAGCTCATGAAAAAGCTCACTGTGGTGCAGCTGAGCGACCCGCACCTGTGTGCCGAGGGAAAACTGCTGCACGGCACCATCGACGCCTGGGCACGATTGCGTGCGGCACTGCATTCGGCCAAGCATTTTAATCCCGACGTGGTGGTGGTGACCGGGGATATTGCCGACCGCGGGGCACTGATCCACGGCCGGGCGGCCAAACTCTTCGCCAAGTTCCAGGATGAGCTTGGCTGCCCGATCATCACCGTGCCCGGCAACCACGACCCGCAGGATTCAATCAACGAAGCCTTCAACGTGTACCGGCTATCGACCGGTCCCCGCATCGCAAACACCGTCCACGAGATCAACGGGCTGCGCATCATCGGATTGGATAGCGGCGGGTACCGCGAATCGAAGGGGAGCCTGGATATGGAACAGCTGCAGTGGCTCTCGGGCCTGCTTCGGGTCCCGGCACCGCGCGGTTCGC
>DNHA01000070.1 GCA_003486025.1 Micrococcaceae bacterium
CATTGAATACATCGTGGTCAACATCGTTGGCGGGTCTACCGATGCGGCTGTTCTGGCCTTCCGTGCCATCGCGGTCATCGGTGTCCTGCTATGCCTGCGATATGTGCCCAAGCTGGCTGAACTGCATTCGGTTTCCGGCGCCAAAGCGACTTGGATGACCGTGGCAAACCCGCTCTTCCTAGTGAATTTTGTGGCTAGTGCGCATAATGACGCGCTGATGACTGGCCTATCGGTGTGGGCCGTGTATCTGGCGTGCAAACGACACGGCTTCTGGGCGATTGTGGTGCTCGCTGCCTCGATCGGCGTCAAACCCATAACCCTGGTATTGCTGCCGTTTATCGGTTTGCTCTGGGCCGGGCCGGAAGCCAAATGGCCGCGCCGATTCCTCTATTGGTTCTACTCCGGATCCATATTCCTGGTTCTGATGACCCTCGTGGGCTGGCTCAACGGCTACTGGTTTGGCTGGCTGAGCGTGTTGCTGAACTACACCGGCACTGGTGTTTCCATTGTCGCGCCGCTGGGAATGCTCACCATCGCGTTGCAAGGTATTTTCGGGTCATTCGGCATGGAAACCGACTGGATACTGTCGGTCATAAAAACTGGTGGCCGGCTGCTCGGTGTGGGGCTTGCCATCGTGCTGATGTTCCGCGGGAAGTACTCGCATCTGGTCCAACGCATGGGTATCGCGTATGCGGCAATTGTGGTGCTGTCACCGGTAATCCAGCCGTGGTATCTGCTGTGGTTGCTGCCTTTCTTCGCGGCGACCGGATTGCGCGATGACTGGCAGATGCTCTGGCTGCACCTGACAACAATATTCTTCCTGGCCTACCAAGCAGCGGATCAAATTTTCGTCTGGCAGTTCCTCCAAGAAGACCTGGTCCCACGGGTGCAATTGATCTCTTGGGGAATTTCGATCCTCTGTGCGCTATTCCTGGTCTTCTTGGATCCCAAGACTAAAAAAATATGTCCCGAGCTGCTGAGCTCCACAAACTGGCTGAAAAAGAAAGCCAAGTGAGTTTGCTGGTGCACAAACTAATGCGACGAGGCGTCTCGCTGAAAGCTCTGGGATGGCAAGGCTTTGCCGCTTCGGTGTTGATCACCGTGGCTTCTTGGGGCATCGGCTGGTTTCCGCGCAGCCAGCTCTCTCCGTTGGCCCGAAGCGGATTTTTTGTCGAATTCCGCACCGAAGCATGGGGAGTTATCAGCTGTATCATCTTGATGGCCGCCGGTCTGGCCTGGCTAACCAGAGCTTGGATTCTTGCTCGTCCGCTGGTTGATACGGCAGAACTGATCAGTACGCGGCAATTAGCGCAGCTATTCGTTAAGTGGTCTGCACCGTTGATGTTTTCCTTCCCGATTCTCAGTCGGGATGTTTACTCGTATCTGGCCCAGGGCCGGATGCTTCACGCCGATAAGTCTCCCTATCATGAGGGTATTTCGGCACTGCCAGGTTGGTTCGAAGGTGGTTCGGACGGGCTCTGGGCCCAATNNGGCCCAATCACCTTCCCCTTATGGCCCATTCTTCTTGGTGCTGTCACGCATTATTTATTTTGTCTCCAACGGGGTGCCCGAAATTGGAGTAGGGCTCTTGCGCATTACCGCGTTACTCGGGGTCATCGGATGTTTTCATTTCACCGCCAAGCTGGCGAAAAAAATGGGACAAAATCCAAACTGGGCTAACTGGGCCATTGTGGGAAATCCACTATTCTTATTGACCATGATCGGCGGCGCTCACAACGATGCCTTGATGATTGCCGGAGTGTTCAGCGCTTTCGCCCTGGCTTATGACCATCGTCCCCTCGCAGCCACGTTGGCTTTAGCTATCGCGGTGTCTGTGAAACCGATTGTGCTCTTGGTGCTGCCATTTATAGGGTTGATCCTATTAGGCCGCGATACGTCATTGCGTGCTAAATGCATGGTTTGGCTCAAAGTGCTCTGCTATTGCCTGATTTGGCTAACGACCATCGGAGCGGTGACTAACCTCTGGTTTGGATGGTTGCCGGCAATGTTTACCGCCGGGGACGCAGCCTTCCCCTACGCTCCTGTGGGTTTGACTGGTTGGTTGCTTGGCCTGCTGGTGGGAGTGCTGGGCGGCTCGGCAAGCCTGACACAGAGCATCGTGGTGTTCATTTTTCAGCTTGTCTCCGTGGCAATCGTGGCATGGCTTGCCTTGGCTAAAGACATTTCCCGGCCTGTGCGCCTGGCCGCGTGGGCACTGTCTGCGGTGATCTTGCTCGCACCGATCATCCAGCCTTGGTACATCTTGTGGATGATTGCGCTCTTCGCCATCTCGCACCGTGTCTCGTGGTCCTCCGAGAAGCTGATGATCTATTTGGCCAGTTTGATTCTTGTGGGGGTCTTCGTAGATCAACTCTCGATTGAGCAATGGCACATCGTGTGGCTCATGCGGGTATTTGCGGCGGTACTGGCGGTTGGTTTATTTGCCGGCCTCTTCCGCTTCGACCCGAAGACCCGCACTGTCCTCAGTGGAGACACAGGGCCAGCTTCCATTCAGTAACCATCCAGCCAACGATGACTGACCTCACACCGGACGTCACAGGTTGCGTGTATTTTTCTCGGCTTAGATAGAAATATGCAAACGATGTTTTGGCCCGCGACGATCGCCATGCTTGGTGGTGTCCTCTTCTTAGGCGCAGCCGGTATTTTCCTGCTCGCCATCCAGTATCACCGCCATGGGCGGTTATCTTGGCGACGCACGTTGACCACCGGTGCCGCAGTCATCTACGGCTTTGGCCTCTTCAGCTACACGATGCTGCCCCTGCCCGAAACACGTGACGCATTTTGCCGCCCCGGGGTAGCTGTTCCGCAGCTGCAACCGCTGAACTTCCTCAATGACTTTGCGCTCTCCTATGAACTGGGAATGCGCCACTTTCTGACCAGCTTTACGCTGTGGCAGGTCCTTTTTAATGTGATCTTGTTCATGCCGCTCGGTATCCTGGCGGTCCGCTGGCTGCGCGGGAACGTATTTCTGGGCACGCTCATTGGACTCACCGCCAGCCTGGCAATTGAGCTGACTCAGTACACCGGGATCTGGGGCCTGTATACCTGTGCCTACCGGGTTGCCGATGTCGATGATCTGCTGCTGAACACCTTCGGCGCGCTGCTTGGATCCATCGTTGCCTACCTGCCGATCTTTGCGTGGCTGACCGGGCCACGAGAACAAAGTGCCATGAAGTCCGGACCGCGCAAGGTGACCAGGCTTCGCCGCTTCATGGCCAACGGTTTTGATATCGCCTTTGTCCTCGGCCTGGTGATGCTCACCACCTTCGTGCTGGAGATCGCCGAAAAACTTGGAGCCCCGCAGGCCTCCTACAACCTGACCCAGCGCTGGATTCCCACGATCTCGGTACTGCTGGTCTTCTTGCTTCCAACCCTGATGCCAGGCCGCGCGAGCCTAGGGCAGCGCTGTGCCTGGATTCGAGTGGCCGGACATGGCACGCGTCCAGCACCTGCATGGCAGGCAGTGGCGCGCAGCATTCTGGGTCTCGGCGGAATCTCGTTCGCATTCCAAATTGCCGACAGCATCTGGGCTGCAAGCCCCTGGGCCTGGCTCAGCGCGCTGGTACTTGGCTACCTGCTGCTGAGCTCGATCTTCCTCTTATGCGATCCGGCCGGCCGCGGAATAGCTGGCAGGCTCACCGGCACCAGATTCGTTGATCGGCGAATTCACTAATCGTTCACCACCAAGCTGTCAGCTGATGGGGCTAAAATAGTCCAGGTGGCCGGTACCCGATACAACTGGCAACCACATTCGCTTAAAAGACGTTCCGATTCATCTCTCCAAAGTTAGGCCTGCCCCGCAGCATGGATACTCAGCAAGAAATTCCGCACGAACCGCACCGCGCCGTCCTCGGCACCGCCGTCGGAGCCACGGTCCTGATCGCGATTGGTGCATTCGTCCTATCCTTCGCGGCGCTGACCGACTTGGCTGAACGCTCCGGCATCCAGTCGAACCTGGCCTGGATCTGGCCAATCATCATCGACGGCATGATCGTCGCGGCCACCGTGGCTATCGTGGCGCTGAACGGTTTTAACCGCAAGGCCATGATCTACCCATGGTCCTTGCTGTTCTTCGGCGCTATCGTGTCGACCGCAGCGAACTCCACCCATGCGATCCTGACCGTGGATTCCATCGTTAACGGTGTGCCACCGCTGGTATCGGCCCTCGTTGCGGCCATGCCGCCTATCGTGCTGCTGGCCATTACCCACCTGACCGTGCATATGTACCAGAAGAAGTCCGAAGCCGCGAAGCTTCGCGCGGCCTTCGAATATGACGAAGAGCAGATCAATGCTGAGAAGTACGGCGTCGCCTACGATGACGGTTACAACTCCGCACTTTCTGATGCACAGCAGGCAGAAGCCGAGCGCACGGCCCAGCTGGAGCAGGAGCACCAGGACGCTATCGCCCGGGCCCGTGCCGAGGCCATCGCCCAGTCGCGTTCGGAAAAGGTCACCCCGCTGAAGCAGGCGCCGGCTCCGGCAGCCGCTAAGCAAGCTGCCGCTGCCAAGCCGGCTGGCGAAGACAAGGCCCCGTTGTACGAGGATATGGCCAAGCGCCTGACCCGCCCATAGCTAGGGCACGCACCGTTTCGACCACCCTCGGCATTTCAAGGCATTAGGAGGCATCACTATGGATCAATTGACCAGCAACACCGAACCGGAACAGTTCAGCGAACAAATCGACGAGGCGGTGTCTCGGTTTGAAACCGTGGGCCGGGAACTCGATGAGGTGCTGCGGGCGATGAAATCAAAAATTCGCTCGCTGTTTATCGATAGTGAAGTCCAACCCTTGTTTGTGACCGGACGGGTGAAAACCGCCGAGTCCTTCCGGGCTAAAGCTTCGCGCCAGCTACAGGAAACCCCGGATTCAACCCCGGTATTGGAGTTCCCAAACCCGCTGCGGGAAATCCATGACATGGTGGGTTTGCGCATCATCGTGATGCTTCCCCACGAAATCCAGCAGGTAGCCACGCTCATCAAGGCGCACCGCGAGGACTTCGACTGCCGCAGTGACCGCGAGAAAGACATCGGTTCGGTGGAATCCGGAACCTATGGCTACTCCTCACGGCACCTGCTGCTCAAAACCCGCAATGAACCGAGCGTGTCAAAGTTCCAAACGGCGTTGGGCAAACCAGTGGTACCCAGCGGCAACTTCGTCTTCGAGGTGCAGATCCGCACGGTGCTCCAGCATGCATGGAGCGAGATGGAACATGACATCCGCTTTAAGCATCCTGGGGAAGCCGCGTGGAACCCGCAGATCGACAGGCATTTCACCGCCACCGCAGCGATGCTCGAAACGGTGGAAAATTACTTCACCGACATTGATGATCTCTACCATCGGATGAATGGCTACCACGACCGCGAAGGCTTGGGCACCGAGAAGCTGACCGGCGAGAAAATCGGCGAAATCTGGCAGACGCTGCTTCCGCACGTGGACCGCAAGCGCGACGATGACTGGTCCTGGGCCGCCGAATTGCTCGGCTCCCACGGCATCGATCAAACGTGGCAGCTGGCCGAACTTTTGGATGCCAACGTGGTGACCGAGGTCCGCGCCGCATTGGATCACAGGTATTCTCCGGGGCCAGATAGGCTGCTTGACGACGTGTTGCTTTGGCGTTTTGGCAAGGCGCATATCGATAAGACCAGTGGGTCGGATTTGAAACGCGAGGCGTCGCTTCGCCGCAGACTGATCCAAATGAAAGACTTCCGCTCCACCCAGCGCCGCTAGCGCAACTGCCGGGCACCCGCTATCGGGTGCCCGGCAGTGAGCGTTAAGATGTTGGTTCGCACACAGTAAGCCTGATCCCGCGTATGCGACCGGTAGGATAGACAAGTTGCCCTTTATATGGGCGAATAGTATTCCTTACCCCGTTTTGAAAGGGCCACACCATATGATTTCCGTAGCCAACCTTGAGCTACGCGTCGGCGCCCGCTTGCTGATGGACGAAGTAAATTTCCGCATCGACAAGGGCGACAAGATCGGACTGGTGGGTCGAAACGGTGCCGGTAAGACCACCATGACCAAGGTCTTGGCCGGAGAATCCCAGCCGGCTAGCGGTAACGTCTCGCTGAAGGGTTCCATTGGCTACCTGCCACAGGATCCGAAGACCGAGGACATGGAGCAGCTGGCGAAGGACCGTATCCTCGCCGCCCGCGGTTTGGACGTTGTACTCAACAAGCTGGCCAAAGCCCGCGATGAGATGGCTAGCGATGACGCATCCGTAGCGAAGAAGGCCATGGGCCGCTATGACCGCCTGGAAGCCGAGTTCATGGCTGCCGGCGGCTACTCCGCCGAATCCGAGGCTGCGGCCATCTGTTCAAACCTGGATTTGCCAGAACGTATTCTTGAGCAGCCATTGCGCACCCTGTCCGGTGGCCAGCGCCGCCGTGTGGAGCTTGCCCGCATCCTCTACTCGGACGCCGAAACGCTGTTGCTCGATGAGCCAACTAACCACTTGGACGCTGATTCCATCACCTGGTTGCGTGACTTCATCAAGAACTACGCCGGCGGCGTGCTGATGATCAGCCACGACACCGGCCTGCTGGACGCCACCGTGAACAAGGTGCTGTTCCTCGACGCTAACCGCGCCACGGTTGATGTGTACAACATGAACTGGAAGCGCTACCAGACTCAGCGCGAAACCGATGAGCGTGCCCGCAAGCGCGAGCGCGGCAATATTGAGAAGAAGGCTTCGGTCTTGATGGCTCAGGCTAACAAGATGAAGGCTCGTGCCTCCGGCGCTTCCGCGGCGCAATCGATGCTCAAGCGTGTTGACCGCATGCTCTCGGGCCTTGAAGAAGTGCGCGCGAATGACCGTGTTGCAGCTCTGCGCTTCCCGGATCCGGCCCCTTGCGGCAAGACTCCGATGAT
>DNHA01000231.1:0-1976 GCA_003486025.1 Micrococcaceae bacterium
CGCCGAGGAGTTGGGCCAGGCGTTTGCCAAGGTTCCGGTCATTTCTTCCACCGGGGCTAAACCGGTGCGCCGCCTGGAGCGCAAGCCTGCGCGCGTGGTGGCAACGCCCGGGGTGGAGCCGGTGGTGGACGGCGGCTACAGTGCGGTGCTGCTGCTGGACGCCGATAAAATGCTGGCCCATGATTCGCTGCGCAATACCGAAGAGGTGCTCAGCCGCTGGTTCAGCGCGGCCTCGCTGGCCTCGCACGATGGGGTAGTGGTGCTGACCGGCACGCCGAGCCCGGCCGGCGCGGCGCTGGTGCGTTATGACCCGGCAAGTTTTGCCGCGCGTGAGCTGGGGGAGCGCCGTGAACTGGGGCTGCCTCCGGCGGTACGCAGCGCCGTGGTCTCCGGACCCGGGGCCGAGCGGCTGATCGCGGCCATTTCGCCGCAGCTGCGTGAAAGGCTGGCGGTGCACGGTCCGACGATTATCGATGGCCCGCCGATCGAACACCGCTACGTGCTGTTCTTCTCCTATGCCGACGGCCACCTGGTGACCACTTCCCTGCGCGCCTTGCGGGCGCGGATGTCCGCGGCTAAGGATCCGGTAGTGAACATCGCGGTGGATCCCGACGAGGTGCTTTAACCCGGGATCAGCCAGGCAGATGCTGCAGAAATTTGTCGATCGCCGCCGCGGTGTCGCCGGCCTTTTCGTAGTGGATCAGGTGTCCGACGTTCGGGAGCATGACCAGCCGCGCGTCGGCAAAGCTTGCCCGGAGGCTCTCCTGGGTCTGCGGGCTGCCTAGCTCGTCGAGCATCCCGCCGACCATGAGCACCGGAATGTCAATGTCNNAATGTCCGCTCTGTACTCGCCCACGGTGTGGGCGATGGATGCCTGATACGCCTGAGCGAGGCTCACCCGGGAATGGAAGCCGCCGAAGTAGGCGCGGTGCTGTGCGCGCACGTACCGGCGCATGGTGCGATCCTTGCTCTTGGTCATCACCACGCTCATTGCGTCGGAGAATGCCTTCGAGCGCAGGACCGCCGATCCGAGGCGTTCGGGCAGCCTGGCGCAGAGCTCGTAGTAGAAACCGGTGAGCTTGGCCATCAGCGCCTGCGAAGAATCCAGCGCCAGCTCGGAGATCGGGTTCAGCAGCACCAGCGCGGAAAAGCCGCGTTCGGCGGCGAGCTTGGCAGCCACCAGCGAGCCGAAAGAGTGCCCGAGCAAGATGGTGCCAGATGGCAGCGCGAATTCGTCGGCCAACGTGGATAAAGCCATCGCATACCCGGGGACGTCGTGGGGTAAGTGCATCGAGCTGGAGGAGCCGAAGCCAGGCAGATCGGGCACGATAATGGTGTATTGCGGCAGCTGCTCCACGATGCGCGCCAGCCCATGATGATCGCCGCGGAACCCGTGGACCGCCAGGATGGTTCCGGCACTTTGCTTTGTGCTGGCCGGGTAGCTGTAGACCTTGGTCATCGATCCGTACAGGGTATGGGTGGTGACCAGTTCGGTGCGTGGCGTCATGTATTCAACCCTACCCGTCGAGCAAGGCCAGCGCGGTGCCTTCGTCGATGACCAGCTCGGTGATCAGCTTGCCGTTCAGCGCTCCGCGGACGGCTTCCAGCTTGCCGCGGCCCGAGACCACGCAGAAGCGCCGTGGAACCTTGCGCAGTTCTGCCAGGGTGGGCCCGGTGGCTCGGGCGTTGATCTCGATGTGGGCGTCGCCGCCGCTTTTGTCGAAGAAGACCGTCGCCACGTCACCGACCACACCCATCTCGCTGAGCTGCCGCGTCTCTGCCTTGCTGAGGTATCCGCCGCGGTAGACCTGAGAGGCGAGGTTTGCGTTGGCCGCGCCCAGGGAGAAGACCGCCAAATTCATTTCGCGCTGGATATTCAGTACCCGGCGTATCGAGGTTTCCTGCCACATCGCCTCGCGGGTGCTGGCTTTGTCGAAAAATGCCGGGACCGGGAACTGTTCGGTGCGGGCGGTGAA
>DNHA01000231.1:2078-5016 GCA_003486025.1 Micrococcaceae bacterium
CCGTTCAGCTGCACCACCACCGAGTCATGGGTGGGATGCCCGGCCAGTGCCGCGGAAACCGCCTGCATGGTCTGTCCCCAGGCAACACCGATGGTCATGGAGGAGGACACGATCGTGCCCAGCAGATAGGCGGCGTGCGCCGAGACGCGCTGGAGCAGTTCGGTGTCATCCATCGAGCCGTCGGTGGGCACCAGATGCACGGTGATCCCGTATTTTTCGGCCAGCTGGTTGCTGACCAAAGCCGACAGGTTAGCCGAGGGGTTGATCTTCACCGAGATCATACCGGTGCGTTTGGCGTGGGCGAGCAGCCGCGAGACCGTCGAACGCGAGACCCCCAATTCCCGGGCGATCACCTCCATCTTGATGTCCTGCAGGTAATACAGCTGTGCGGCGCGCAAAGCGTCCCTGGCTTTGGGGTTCGTCTGCACGGATGTGCCAGGATTTGGCAGTTTATAGGGTCCGTTCCCGGGGGATATCTGCATCAATCGGACCATTTCTGCACGTTTGTGCATTTCGTTTGACCGTTTTGTTCCATGGTGACAAGACTAACTGTTGACAGACACCAACAGTGAGCTAAGGGGCATGCAATCGTGAATCGGGACCAGCTAGAGCAACTACGTGCACGGCCAAAGGCGCGGGTGCTCGTTGTCGGCGGTGGCATCAACGGCGTGGCGACTTTCCGCTACCTGGCGATGCAGGGAATCGACGTGGCACTGGTAGAGCGCGGCGACTACTGCCAAGGAGCCTCCGGGGCGAGCTCGCATATGATCCACGGCGGGATCCGCTACCTCGAAAACGGTGAATTCCGCCTCGTCCACGAGTCGGTCCAGGAACGCAACTCGCTGCTGGAGATCGCGGCGCACTACGTGAAGCCGCTGCAGACCACGATCCCGATCTTCTCCACCTTCTCCGGCATGCTCAGCGCGCCGATCCGTTTCCTGACCCACAAGTCCGGCAAGCCTACCGAGCGCGGTGCGGCGCTCATCAAAGCCGGACTGATCATGTACGACGTGTTCGCTGGCATCGGCGGACGCAACACGCCATGGCACAACTTCAAAGGCGCCAAGGCGGCCCGCAAGGATCTGCCCGAACTGCGCGAGGACGTCAAATTCACCGCCACCTACTTCGACGCCTCGGTGCACAATCCCGAACGGTTGACCCTCGACGTGCTGCGCGACGGGCTGGAGGCCAGCGACCAGGCGCGGGCCAGCAACTATGTGGAGCTGGCCACCGTCAACGACGGCACCGCGAGACTGCGCGACGTGCTCACCGGCGAGCAGTTCGACTTCCAGGCCGAGGTTATCATCAACGCCACCGGTGCCTGGGTGGATCTGACCAACGCCGAGCTTGGCAAGAACACTGCGTGGACCGGCGGCACCAAGGGCTCGCACATCGTACTTGACCACCCGCAGCTGCTGGCCGCGACCGGTGGACGTGAAATCTTCTTCGAAAACGAAGACGGCCGCATCGTACTGATCTACCCGATGCTTGGCCGGGTGCTGGTGGGAACCACCGATCTGGAACACGATATGCGTGAACCGGCGGTCTGCACCGACGAGGAAGTTGCGTACTTCTTCGATTTGATCGGCCAGGTCTTCCCGCGGATTTCCGTGAGCGAAGAGCAGATTGTCTACAAATTCTCCGGGGTGCGCCCCCTGCCGAACCACGACGACACCGCCCCGGGCTTCGTCTCCCGTGACTACCAGGTGAAGGAAACCCGCCTGACCGACTCCACCGTGATGCTTTCGCTGATCGGCGGCAAGTGGACCACCTTCCGCGCGCTGGCTGAAAATCTCGGTGGCAAGGCGCTGGCATTCCTGGGCGAGCGCGAAAAGCACAGCACCCAAGGGGTGGCTATTGGCGGCGGCAAGAATTTCCCCACCAATGAGGGCCAGCTGGCCGCCTGGTACGCGGCGCGAGAGAACCGTGCTCCGCATGCGCGGCTGCGCGTACTGCTCGAGCGCTATGGCACCGGAGCAGATCGAGTGCTTGATGAAGTCGGCGAGCACGAAGAATTGCTTGCGCACAGCAGCGAACTGTCGGTTCAGGAACTTTCCTACCTGGTCGCGCACGAGCAGGTCGGGCGCTTGATCGATGTCTTCATTCGCCGCACCAACCTCGCCTTCCGCGGGTTGGTCACCAAAGATTTGGTCACCGAGGTCGCCTCGCACCTCGCGGCACCAATGGGCTGGGATCAGACCCAGACCGCAGCCGAGATCGACCATTCGCTCTCGGTCCTTGCAGAAAGCCATGGGGTCATCCTCGCGTAGCCTGCACCGGCCGGCGGCAGGTTGCCGCCGGCATTCGAAACCACTAAGAGGTCAATGTTGTCCACTCACGTGTTTCTTGCCGAATTAGCCGGCACTTTCATTCTCATCCTCATGGGCTCGGGCGTCTGCGCCAACGTAGCACTGAAGGGAACCCTCNNACGGTAGCGCCGCCGGTTGGCTGGCGATCAGCTTCGGCTGGGGCTTGGCTGTGTACTGCGGTGTCTGGATCGCCGGTATCTCCGGTGCGCACCTGAACCCTGCGGTCACCCTCGGGTTGCTGATCAACCCGGACGCCGCCGAATATGCTCCTGGTGTTGCCAAGACTTTCGCCAACACCATGCTCTACTTCCTCGCTCAGCTCGTCGGTGCGTTCCTCGGTGCCGTCGGTACCTGGCTGGCCTACAAAAAGCACCTCGATGACAAGCAGAACGCCGGCAACCAGCTTGGCGTGTTCGCCACCGGTCCGGCGATCCGCTCCTACGGNNTGGAATATGGTCACCGAGATCTTCGGTACCTTCGTACTGGTCTTCGTGATTGCCGGTTTCGGCAAGACCCCTCATGAGCTTGGCCCGCTGGCGGTCGCGCTGCTCGTGGTGGCCATCGGCCTATCCCTTGGCGGAGCAACCGGCTACGCCATCAACCCGACCCGTGACCTCGGTCCGCGGCTG
>DNHA01000128.1:0-9287 GCA_003486025.1 Micrococcaceae bacterium
GCCACTCTGACCGCAGCGTGTTCCCCGAGGAGAACAACGACATGGGCAGAACCCTCATTGATGGTTGTACGTGGGGCACGTCGAATCCGAAGCGGCAGCCCTGATACGGCGCTCTGCACTATCGTCTCCAGCGAGACCGAACTTTTTGCTGTGTGCATTTACCGGAGCCTACGTGGATAGCCGAGAATTAGTGATTCCTTCACGAGCCTAGTGGCAGATGAACCAAATCAATTGAAGTGTTCGCCAATGAAAAAAGTGGTGGTCCAGAAATAATCTTCTGGCCCACCACTTCATTCGAAATACCTAGTTATTGCACGACTCGCTCTGGCTAGCTGAGGATTTCTGTGAGCTCCAGCCAGCGTTCTTCGAGCTCATCAATCTGGGATTGAAGGTCATTGATCCTGGCAGTGAGTTTGCCCAAGGCCTCGTAGTCGCTCTGGTCGTGTGCGGCCATCTTGCTATGGGTCTTCTCCACCTTGTCCCGCAGCTGACCGACCTTGCGCTCGTTAGCGTTCAATTCCTTCTGCGTGGCGCGAAGCTCCGCGGCGCTCAGACCCTTGGTGTTGGCAGAAGTACCGTTCGAGGACGCAGCGGCCGGATTGCCTGAGCCCTTCACCCCTTCGGCGCTGCGCAACTTCAAGTACTCGTCGACGCCGCCTGGCACATGCCGGAAATTGCCGTCCAGGATCGCGTACTGCTGATCGGTGACACGTTCGAGCAGGTAGCGGTCGTGCGAGACGACGATGAGCGTGCCAGGCCAGGAGTCAAGCAGATCTTCCAAAGCAGCCAGCATGTCGGTATCGACGTCGTTCGTTGGCTCATCGAGGATCATGACGTTCGGTTCATTCATCAAGATCATCAGCAACTGCAAGCGGCGGCGCTGGCCACCGGAAAGTTCGTTGATCTTGGTGGACAGGTGCGCGGAGGAGAATCCCAGACGTTCCAGCAGCTGCGCCGGGGTCAGATCTTTGCCGTCCACATTAAAAGTGGTGCGGAATCCAGCCAGGACTTCGCGGACGCGGTCTTCACCGATCTTCTCCAACTCGCGGAACTGCTGATCGAGCACCGCCAGCTTCACGGTCTGACCGCGCTTGATGGTACCGCCGGTAGGTAGTACGGTGCCGGCAATCAAACCCAGCAAGGTTGATTTACCAGCACCATTGGCACCGAGCAGTCCGGTACGTTCACCTGGGGCAATGCGCCAGGTAAAAGGCTTCAAGATACGTTTTTCGCCGAAGCTGACCTCGGTGTCCAGCAAATCCACCACGTCTTTGCCCAGACGGGTGGTGGCCATCTTCTTCAATTCCAATGGGTTGCGGACCGGAGGAACATCGGCAATCAGCTGGTTGGCTGCTTCAATGCGGAACTTCGGTTTGGCGGTACGCGCGGGGGCACCGCGGCGCAGCCAGGCAAGTTCCTTCTTCATCATGTTCTGGCGTTTGCCCTCGGTGACCGCCGCGATGCGGTCACGCTCCACTCGCTGCAGTACATAGGCCGCATAGCCGCCTTCGAAAGGCTCAACCAAGCGGTCGTGCACCTCCCAGGTGTTGGTGCAGACTTCGTCGAGGAACCAACGGTCGTGAGTGACAACCATCAGTCCGCCGGAGCTCTTGGACCAGCGGTTGTTCAGGTGGGTAGCCAGCCAGGAGATGCCTTCGACATCCAAATGGTTAGTTGGCTCGTCGAGGATGACCACGTCCCAGTCTTGAACCAGCAGTGCAGCCAAAGCGACACGGCGGCGCTGTCCACCGGAGAGCGTGGAAATTTGCGCTTCCCAATCCAGGTCTGCAACAAGTCCACCGATGACGTCGCGAATGCGAGCCTCGCCGGCCCACTCGTGAGCTTCCATGTCACCTACCAGTGCGTAATGCACGGTGGAGTCTGAATCGAGGGTGTCACTCTGGTCAAGTACCCCGACGGTGACATCTCCACGTCGGGTCACACGCCCTGAGTGAGGTTCGATTTTGCCCGCGAGCATGCGTAGCAGCGAGGATTTGCCTTCGCCATTGCGTCCCACCAGACCGATACGGTCGCCTTCGGAAATACCGATGGTGACCGAGTCAAATACGACGTGGGTGGGATATTCGAGATGGAGGGCTTCGCCTCCGAGTAAATGAGCCACACCTCTAGTTTACGAAGCGACGCAAATCGAGAACTATCCAGCACTGATCTGAACCCCGCAGAACAGAAATTCGTTCGCTGAGGTGTTGTGCGATTTCACTCAGACTCTAGATCGTGGCAGAATAATTAGCGTGCTTAACGGGCGATGCTCGTCAGGTACGTTTTCCGCCCTGGTGTAATGGCAACACGCCAGCCTTTGGAGCTGTGCATTGTAGGTTCGAATCCTACGGGCGGAACCATTTAGCTTTCAGCGCCCCTTGTGGGCGCTTTTCTTTTTGTTTGCCAGTTAAGCCGATCTTCCTCATCGCGATAGACTGTCAGCGGGGTTTTATTTTGATGCCAGAAACCTCATACTCGACTTCGCAGGAGAAAGCACTTGAGCGATCAGGTCAACGCACCAGTAGCCGTTATCGTCCTCGCCGCAGGCGCAGGAACCCGGATGAAATCGGCTAAGCCGAAGATCATGCACGAAATTGCAGGTCGTTCAATGATTTCTCACGCATTGCACGCCGCTTCCGCACTGGAACCGAAGAGCTTGGTCGCCGTGGTGCGCCACCAGCGTGACCTCGTTGCAGCTCATATCGTTGAGCAGTTCCCGAGCATCACCATCGCCGATCAGGATGACATTCCTGGCACCGGCCGTGCTGTGCAGCTAGGACTTGACGCGGTAGATCCAGACCTCGAAGGCACCGTCGTCGTGACCTATGGCGATGTGCCATTGCTCACCAGCGAAGTGCTGGCAGGCCTGGTAGTGACCCACGAGGCAAGCGGCAACGCTGTCACCGTGTTGACCACCGAGCTGGATGACCCATCGGGCTACGGCCGGATCCTGCGTGATGAGAATGGTGAGGTTTCCGGGATCCGCGAGCAGAAGGACGCCAACGAGGCAGAGCTTGCGGTAAAGGAAATCAACTCCGGCATCTATGCTTTTGATGCAGCCATGCTGCGTTCGGCGCTGACCGAGGTCACCACCGACAACGCGCAGGGGGAAATGTACCTGACCGACGTACTGGCCATTGCCCGTGCCCGCGGCGGCCGTGTCGCGTCCTCGCAGATTGCCGACCGCTGGCAGATCGAGGGAGCGAACGACCGTGTTCAGGTTTCCAACCTTGCCCGCATCTACAACGAGCGCAAAACCGAATTCTGGATGCGCCAAGGTGTGACCATCATTGACCCGGCGACCACGTGGATCGACGCCACGGTCATCATCGGCCAAGATGTCACCCTGAAGCAAGGTACCCAGCTGCACGGCGAAACCATCATCGGCACCAACGCAGTGGTTGGTCCGGACACCACCTTGACCAACGTGGTTGTCGGCCAGAACGCTACGGTCAAGCGCACCGACGCTACCGATTCGCGGATCTCCGAAGGCGCCAGCGTGGGTCCTTTCGCCTACCTGCGTCCCGGAACCGATTTGGGTCCGGACGGCAAGATCGGCGCTTTCTACGAAACCAAGAACGTGACCATTGGCCGCGGCTCCAAGCTCTCGCACCTGGGTTATGCCGGGGATGCTGAAATCGGCGAGTACACCAATATCGGGTGTGGCAATATCACCGCAAACTATGACGGCGAAAAGAAGCACCGGACCAAGATCGGTTCGCACGTACGCACCAGCTCGAACACCGTGTTCATCGCCCCGGTGGAACTGGGGGACGGCGCATACACCGGTGCTGGTGCTATCGTCCGTAAAAACGTCCCGGCTGGCGCACTCGCGTTGTCCGTGGCTCCGCAGCGGAACACCGAAGGTTGGACGCTGGAAAAGCGTCCGGGCACCCCCTCGGCCGATGCCGCATTCAAGTCCTCGTTGAATAACTCGGCTTCCGAATAATTCATTCGAGGAATTCATTTCCTCAGACCACCTCATACGTGATAGCGAAGCGAGCGAGAAAGCAAACCCCATGAGTGAAATCAGCCATAATGTCGATAAAAAGCTGGTCCTGGCTACCGGCCGGGCACACCCGGAACTAGCAGCAGAAGTTGCTAAGGAACTGGACACCGAACTGCTCCCGCTGAACGCCTACGACTTCGCTAACGGCGAGATCTATGTGCGTTCGGACGAGTCGGTACGCGGCAAGGAAGTCTTCTTGCTGCAGTCCTACCCAGCCCCGCTGAACAATTGGCTGATGGAACAGCTGATCATGATTGATTCGATGAAGCGTGCCTCGGCACGCCGCATCACCGTGGTCGCACCGTTCTACCCATATGCTCGCCAGGACAAGAAGGGCCGTGGCCGCGAGCCAATCTCGGCACGTCTGGTAGCGGACCTGTTCAAGACCGCTGGCGCTGACCGCATTATTTCCTGCGATCTGCACACCGCGCAGATCCAGGGCTTCTTTGACGGTCCGGTGGACCACCTATTTGCTTTCCCGCTGCTGGCGGACTACATCCGCACCCGCGTGGGCGATGACCCGATCACCGTGGTCTCCCCGGACACCGGCCGCGTGCGCGTGGCTGAGCAGTGGGCCGAACGCCTCGGCGGTGCTCCGCTGGCATTCGTGCACAAGTCCCGTGATCTGACCGTGCCCAATATGGCCGAGTCCAAGACCGTAGTAGGCCAGGTTGCCGGCCGTACCGCGGTACTGATCGATGACATGATCGACACCGGTGGAACCATCGCAGGCGCAGTGCGCGTGCTGAAGGAAGCCGGCGCCAAGGATGTCATCATCGCCGCGACCCACGCAGTGTTCTCGGATCCTGCCGCCCAGCGTCTGGCCGAGAGCGGTGCCACCGAAGTTGTGGTCACCAACACCCTGCCAATTCCAGAAGAGAAGCGCTTCGCAAACCTCACGGTTCTTTCGATCGCTCCGATGCTGGCCCGCGCCATCTCCGAGGTCTTCCACGAGGGTTCAGTAACGAACCTGTTCGACGGCCGCGCCTAGCAGTTCTCGTTTCGCAAGCCTTTGGCCGGCACCTTCGGGTGCCGGCCATTGGCCTATGAACTAGCTTTTAAAGCACAGATTCCCGGTGGTCAATCCGGGTTGATCAGGTTACCTGGCTGCGGTAAAAATGAAATGGTCCGCGGGGGAGAAGCGGTGCTCCTTGGTGCATCGGTAACCGCGTAGCCACTGTTGGCCATCGACTGTGCGAAGATAAAATCCCTTGGGGAATTCATCGTCACCCAGTGCCGCAGAAGCTACCGTGAGAGAACTATCCGGAGCTTTGCCGACGTTGAGCACGCTGTGCTTGGACGTGGGCTGTTTCGCATAGGCCAGACGTAAATACGGGCCCGCGGTGACCGGGCACAAACCCAGGTGCTGGCGCTGCGCAGCAGCAAAAATTTCAGACAAGGGCGCTGCGTCGGTCAAGCCCAGATCCATGAGCCTGCGGGTAGCAAAGTGCTTCACCACCGGAGTTTGCACGTTATCGAATACCGGATGCTGCATGAGCTCGCTGGCATGGTCGTTAAGCTCAATTCCCCGGTCGCGTAATTTCAATTTCAGTGCGCTCCGGCTCAAACCGCCAATAGCGACCGTATGCAGCGCAGCATCCATCGGATCTCCCCTTTGTGGCTAGTGCGGAACCATGCGTAAGTTACCGAGCAGCCTCGGTGAGGGCCAAGTCGTAGGAAGCAGCCAGGAGCTCGCGCAGTGCTTTCAGATTAACTTTGGACAAGCGGCCTAGATAGAGGCATGCCTTGCTGGCCTTGTGCGGGCCAAGCGCGCCCAGAAGCTCGGGCCATTTTGCCGCGAAGTCGCTTTGCAGATAAATAGTGTGTTTTGCAGAGCCCGGAGCAAACGCCATCAAGGGCGCGTGCCCACTGTGCCCGCTGTCGTAGCGGTATTCGTAGTCACCGAAGCCGATGATGCGCTCCGCCCAGACGACTGGTGGCAAGCCAGTGATTTCCTGGAAGAGTGCCAGCAGCTGCTCGGCTTCGTCGCGGCGTGTACCCGGGGCACGGGAGAGCACCTCGGCAACAGGCAATTCGGACGGTGACATCGCCGGCTGTTTGACGCTCATATGTACTCCTTTATATCTGATGGCTTGATGCCATCGAAGAATGGTCTTTCCTGCCACACTACCGGGCATTGGTGCTGACACTGCCGGGGTCTTTCGCAGTTGTGGCGTAGGGTACAGATTTTTTACTCTCGCCCGCTTGCTGGTAGAATTTCTACTTGTGCTCAGGCGAGGGAATCATCTTTTTTGATGTGACCGTTATCGACAAGGCCGGAAAAGCTCTTTCATCTCCAGATGATGGATGCTTCCCAGGTCCACGCAGGGCGTAAAAAGAAGCATTCAATCACTATAAGGAGATTCATCATGGCATCTGTCAACCTTGACGCCGTAGTTCGTTCCGATTTCGGCAAGGGCGCAGCCCGTCAGGCTCGCCGCGACGGCCTGATCCCAGCAGTTATCTACGGTGCAGGCTCCGAGCCACAGCACATCTTGCTGCCAATCCACGAGACCACCTTGGCTATCCGTGACCGCGGCGTTCAGCTGGTTCTGAACATCGATGGCAAGGAAGTCAAGACCTCCATCAAGGACATCCAGATCCACGCAATCAACCGCACCGTTGATCACATGGACCTGCTGATCGCTGCTTAAGTTCGGTCTTCGGAGCGAATACAGCTTTTAGCAGCTAAGACATATGAGTAGTGATACTTGGCTGGTAGCCGGGCTCGGGAATCCTGGGCCCGGCTACGCTGGCAATAGACACAATGTCGGGCAAATGGTGCTCGACGAATTGGCCAAACGCGTCGGGTCGAAATTCAAGACCCATCCATCGCGCGCCCAGATCATTCAGGGGCGAATCAGCGTGGGTGGGCCACGTGTGGTGCTGGCCAAACCTATGACCTACATGAACCTTTCCGGTGGCCCGGTTGCGAACCTCGCAAAATTTTTCGGCATAGGTGTCGAGAATTTGATCGTGGTGCACGATGAAATCGACATTCCCTTTGACACCGTCAAGCTCAAGCGAGGCGGGGGAGAAGGCGGCCACAATGGACTGCGCGATATCTCTAAAGCCATGGGCTCCAAAGACTACTTGCGAGTTCGCGCAGGTGTCGGACGGCCTGCCGGTCGCATGGATACTGCCGACTGGGTATTGCAGGACTTCTCCAAATCAGAGAAACAAAATTTGCCTTTCCTGATCGACAATTCGGCTGACGCCGTGGAACTGTTGATGTCCTCCGGTTTAGAAGCCGCACAGGGAAAATTTCACACTTCGTAAAGTTAGCTTGGTCATAGCGCTCGGCGCACTACCCCTAGTGGGCGGTGCGGCGGGCGCTGTTCTTTTTGGATGAGGCGTTGCTTACTAAGGTCTAACTTAGATGAGATTCGCGATCCAGAGTGGAATAATTAGCTAATGTACCCATTGCCTAATCGCCAAATTTGAGCGGGCAAACCATATCCATCACCTCGGAGGACCAAGTGCACACGGTAATCGGTCACCCAGAAGCAACAGAGGCGCTCTCTCACTCAGAGGTTGAGCGCATCAAAGCAGACTTCGAAATCCTGGATCACCAAGTCAACGGCACGGATCTCGTATATCTGGATTCTGGAGCGACGAGCCAAAAACCTCGTTGTGTTTACGAAGCCGAACAGCACTACTATGAGAACTCCAACTCTGCGGTTCATCGCGGGGCGCATAGCCTTGCGGTGGAAGCCACCGATATTTTTGAACAGGCCCGTGAAACGGTAGCGAAGTTCATCGGTGCGCGCAGCAATGAACTGGTATGGACCTCGAACGCCACCGAAGCGATAAACCTCATCGCATACTCCATGTCCAACGCGTCGCTCGGCCGCGGAGGGGATGAAGCGCAACGCTTCCGTTTGGGGGCAGGCGATGAAATTCTAGTCACCGAACTGGAACACCACGCAAACCTCATCCCCTGGCAGGAACTGGCTTTCCGTACCGGCGCAACATTGCGTTACGTTCCTGTTGACGAACGCGGCGCACTGCGCTACGAGATGCTTGATGAACTAATCAACAGCAAGACTAAGCTGGTGGCCTTCACCCACGTATCGAACGTGCTGGGAACCATTACCGATGTGGCACGATTTGTTTCTGCTGCTAAAGCGGTAGGCGCCTTGACTGTATTGGACGGGTGCCAGTCGGTCCCGCATATGCCGATCGATGTGAAATCCTTGGACGTAGACTTCATGGCGTTCTCCGGTCATAAGATGCTAGGTCCTACCGGCATCGGCGCATTATATGGCCGCGCTGAACTGCTGGATGCTATGCCACCGTTCCTCACCGGCGGTTCGATGATTACCGTCGTTGATATGGAACATGCAGAATTCCTCCCCGCTCCGCAGCGTTTCGAAGCAGGCACCCAGCGTGTGGCGCAGGTGCACGGATTGGCCACCGCCGCCAGCTACCTCGATGAGGTCGGTATGGATCGCATCGCCGCGTGGGAAGAACACCTCGGCGCGATGCTCTTTGAAGGACTGTCCAACCTTGAAGGTGTCCGCGTTTTTGGACCCTCAGGCATTGCACGTATTGGCACGGTGCCTTTTGAAGTGATCGGAGTCCACCCGCATGATGTGGGGCAATACCTGGATTCGCGGGGTATCGCGGTGCGCGTGGGACACCATTGCGCCCAGCCGTTGCACCGCGCCCTAGGCGTGTCGGCAACAACTCGCGCGAGCACCTACCTGTACAACACCGAGCAAGACATCAGCGCACTGATCGAGGCAGTTGCCTCCGTGCGTGAATACTTTGGAGTCTAAATGAATGAATTGGATCAGCTGTACCAGCAAGTAATTCTCGACCATGCAAAGCGACGCATCGGCTCGCCTCTGGTGGACCCTGCCGTCGGTGAGCTGCATGGCGAATCGCACCAGCACAACCCGATCTGCGGAGATCAGATTCGAGTCCGCGTGGCAGTCGGTGAAAATGATCATTTCACCGCGATGAGTTGGGAAGGCGACGGCTGTTCGATTTCCATGGCTTCCGCCTCGGTGCTCAGCGAGATGCTTCCGGAACTGACCAAGGACGAGTTTTTGGACAAGCTGGAAGTCTTCCGTGAAATGATGCGTTCGCGTGGCGCGATGGTACCCGATGAAGAAGTGCTCGAAGACGCTGCCGCCTTTGTGGGGGTCTCCAAGTTCCCCGCACGAGTCAAGTGCGCAATGCTCGCTTGGGTTGCGGCAGAGGCCGCTATGCTCGGCGCCAGCGCCTAAGCAGGCCAAGACCTAGCAGCTTAGTATTCAAAATAAAACGGCTT
>DNHA01000128.1:9335-15816 GCA_003486025.1 Micrococcaceae bacterium
TTTGGCCTTCACTTGCGTGAAGGCCAAAGCCGTTTTCATTGCCAGCGGGTTATTTGTCGTCCGCCTGATAAACATCTGGAATGCCGTCTTGGTTATCGTCACGCGATTCCCGGGCAGCAATTTCCTTGTAGCGGCGGTTACGCGGAACCAGCCAGAGGGCGCCCAGGATCGCGGCGACAAATGAACCGGCCAGAATCGCGACCTTCGCATGTTCGTAGTGCGCGGACTCCAAGCCGAAGGATAGCTCGGAGACCAGCAGCGAGACGGTGAAACCGATACCGGCCAGCAGCGTCACCCCGAAGAGGTCACCCCATCGGGCGTCCTTATCCAAAGAGGCCTTGGTGAACTTGGTCAAGAGCCAGGTGGAGCCCATGATGCCTATCGGTTTGCCGAGGATCAGGCCCAGGACAATTCCCCAGAAGACTGGATCGGTCAGTAACCCTCCGCTGCCTTTGTCCGGAGAGATGACTGTCACTCCGGCGGCGAAGAAGGCGAAGATGGGGATGCAGAAGCCTGAAGACAGTGGTCGGAAACGGTGCTCAAAGCGTTCGGATAAACCGATTCCTTCGCGGCCATCGGTGCGTTTCACCGGCACGCAGAAGCCCAAAACTACACCGGCAATTGTTGCGTGAATACCCGAACCAAAAACGAAGATCCAGGTCAAAATGCCCAGCGGCAACAGAATGACCCATGCGGCCCAGGCGCGCTTTGCGAAGAACTTGCCAAGGTAACGGGCAAGAATCGTGAAGAGAATAATCGGAATGATGGCCAGCCCGAGGTATTCAAGTTTCAGGTCATCGGTGAATACAACGGCGATAATGACGATCGCGATCAGATCATCGACCACGGCAAGAGTCAGCAGGAATATACGCAGGGAGGCTGGGAGCGCCGAACCGATGACCGCGAGGACCGCGACGGCAAAGGCAATATCCGTTGCCGTGGGAATAGCCCAGCCACGCAGTAGCTCGGTGCCTCCACCGGAACCGGCTGCAATGGCCACGAAGATCAGTGCCGGAACTAAAACACCACCAAAGGCAGCGGCCACCGGAACGGCAGCGGTTTTGATGTTGTGGAGGTCGCCAATGGCGAATTCTTTCTTCAATTCCAAACCGGTCAGGAAGAAGAACACCGCTAAGAGGGCGTCCGCGGCCCAGTGGCCGATGGAAAGATTCAGATCCACACCGAATAAGGTCGGTCCGAAGTGGAAATCACGCAACGCAAAGTAAGAATCTCGCATTGGAGTGTTGGCCCAGATCAGGGCCAGGATTGCGCCGGCAATGAGAACCATGCCGCCGACTGTTTCTTTGCGTAGGATATCTCCGATACGCACAGATTCTTTGTAACTTGGGCGCGAAAACAGGTTCTTTGGCGAACCCGAAGATGGCGTTTGAGTCATAGCTAAACTCGCTTACTTCGTTAAATGACAAATTGTTCGCCGACCAGACTTCCCGGCACACCTAGGTTCCACCCTAACGTGAAAAGTGGTTGCAACCACAAATTCCCGGCCCAATGCCTCTTCACATTGTCCCGGGAATCTGTGCTGAACTACGGCTTGCCTACTTGGAAAGCCATTCGTTGACCTGTGCTGCCTGCATGTTCAGTGCCTTGCCCAGGTAGGGCTCGGCTGCCGAAGCAATTTTGCCGCCAATGAAAGGAATCGACGAAGAAACCTTCGCATCAATTGCGAAGTTGGTGCTCTCGCCTTCCGCTTTCAAAGCTTCAGTTCCGGAAACAGTCACCGGAACACCTGCCACGGTGATCTTCACTGTCGCCGAACGGTTCCCTGCAGCATCCGGTGCGCTCCACTGCTCAACCTGCGTGACGTCGATGGAGGCACCAACAAACTTGCGGGCGAAGTCGGGGACGCGGTCGGTGGGTAGCGCACGGACCGTGGTCAGGGTAAATGCCCCGGCGGTGTCACCGTCCACGGTGAAGCTGCTTAAGCTGCCTTTGGCGAGCGAGGTGAGATGCTCGGCGAAACCGCGGTCGGCTAGGGTCGCAATGACCTGGTCCGCGCGGTGGGCGATCTGCGTGCTTGCGTTCAATGCCATGAATGCGAATCCCAATCTGAAAAGGTTCGGCGGTCGTGCGGAACAAAATAGAGGTTCCGTGCCGTTTCTGGTCGGTATTAACCCTATCTGCTCTCACCGGTTAGGTAGGCTAGGAAGGCAACATAAAACAACATATTGGCATTGCGCCGACCGCGGAAAGATTTTTCGGTCGCTGTTTGTGGTGCGCCACGTAGCTGTTTTGCCTTCAGTGAGAGGAACTTTTGCAACATGAGCCTATCGGGACTTCATGATTTCCTGCGCGAGGAACCGTCATTCAGGCGAATCCGGCAAAGCGCCTCCCAGCCCTTCGCAATGCGTAGCGAAGAATTAGAGATTGCGGCGCCGCAAGGTATGCGCGCAATTCTTGGTGCGCACGCAACCGAAGGGCTGATCGCGGGGAACAACCACGCGGTGATGCTCATTGTCACGGCCACGGGACGCGAAGCAGAAGAAGTCTCGGCCTCACTGAGCGCCTATATGCCGCAATCCCACATCGCCGAGTTCCCCTCCTGGGAGACTTTGCCGCATGAACGGCTCTCACCGCGCAGCGATACGGTGGGACGTCGGCTGGAGGTTTTACGCAGGCTCAATGACCAGGACCCGGACCTCAAGGTCATCATCGCCCCCATTCGCGCCGTACTCCAGCCCTTGGTGGCCGGACTGGGCCAGCTGCGTCCGGTGCTGCTGGAACTGGACTCCGAACCGGGTTTTGAAAGAGTCATCCGGGATTTGGCGGCGGCCGCCTATGCACGGGTGGATATGGTGACCCACCGTGGCGAGTTTGCCGTACGCGGCGGCATTATCGACGTGTTCCCGCCGACCCTGGAGCATCCGATACGCATCGATTTCTTCGGTGAGCAAATCGACTCCATGCGCTACTTCTCCATCGCTGATCAGCGTTCGCTAGATGGTGCGGGCCCAACAAAAATTACTGCGACCCCCTGCCGTGAAATGCTGATCACCCCACAGGTGATGGGCCGTGCGGCAAATCTGAAAGCTCATTTCCCAGCGGCCACCGAGATGCTCACTAAAATTGCCGGCGGTATTGCGGTAGAAGGAATGGAATCGCTGGCCCCGCTGCTGGTCGATGAAATGGTCCCATTGCTCTCATTGCTTCCGCAGTCCTCCATTGCCTTGGTAATGGAACCCGAACGCGTGCGCACCCGTGCCCACGACCTCAATGAGACCAACGCCGAGTTCCTCGCCGCCGCATGGGCCTCGGCTTCCGACGGGGCGGCCGCGCCTTTGGATCTAAGCACCGCCGAGTCCGGGCGGAAACTCGCCTCCGGCGATTTTGCGTCTCTGGCGCAAACAGTGGAAAATGCCAAAAACGCGCAGGTCTCCTGGTGGTCATTGACCTCGCTGGGGGCCGATGAGGATCTGGACCTGGGTGCGTCAATTATCCGGGTCGAGGCACGCGAACCGCGCGGTTACCAGGGCGATGTCGAGGCGATGATGGAATTCATCGCCGGGCGCATCAAAGACCAATGGCGCATTGTTGTTGCCACCGAAGGCCCAGGCCCGGCGGCCCGGCTCTCCGAGCTATTCCAGGAATACCAGATCCCTGCGCATCGGGTAGAGCTGCTCACCGAAGCCCCCACCGCCGGCCTGATAGAAATCACCCAGGCTACCGCCGGACGCGGGTTCGTCTTCGAAGCGTTGAAATTCGGGTTGCTCACCGAGGCCGACCTGCTAGGCCGCTCCAGTGCCTACGGAAACCGCAAAACCCGTAAGCTCAGCGCCAAGCGCAAGCGTAACGCCGTGGACCCGCTGTCTTTGCAGACCGGGGATTACATCGTCCATGAGCAGCACGGTATCGGCAAATTCGTGGAATTGGTCGCCCGCAAGGTCGCAGGTTCGTCCAAGGATTCCAAGCGGGAATACCTGGTGGTGGAATACGCACCGTCCAAACGCGGGGCACCGGGGGACCGGCTCTTTGTCCCCATGGAACAGCTGGATCTCATTACCCGGTATGTGGGTGGTGAAGCTCCGAGCGTGTCCAAGATGGGCGGGTCGGATTGGGCGAGCACTAAGTCCAAGGCGCGCAAGGCCGTCAAGGAGATCGCCGGGGATCTGATCAAGCTGTATTCGGCGCGCATGGCTAGCCGTGGCCACGCCTTTGGTCCGGATACCCCGTGGCAGAACGAGCTGGAAGAAGCTTTTGCCTATGTGGAAACCCCGGATCAGCTCACGGCTATCAACGAAGTCAAGCAGGATATGGAACGCGAGGTCCCGATGGACCGGCTCATCTCCGGTGACGTCGGCTTCGGCAAGACCGAAATCGCGGTGCGTGCGGCGTTCAAGGCGGTACAGGATTCAAAGCAGGTGGCCATCTTGGTGCCCACCACGCTGCTGGCCTCGCAGCACCACCAGACATTCACCGATAGGTACTCGGGCTTCCCGCTGCGGGTACGCACGCTGTCGCGTTTCCAAACCGCCAAGGAGTCCAAGGAAATCCTTGCCGGGCTCCAGGACGGTTCGGTGGACATCGTCATCGGTACCCACCGGTTGCTGTCCAAGAATGTGCAGTTCAAGAACCTTGGGTTGGTGATCATCGATGAGGAGCAGCGCTTCGGTGTAGAGCACAAGGAAGAGCTGAAGAAGATGCGCACCAACGTGGACGTGTTGGCCATGAGTGCCACCCCTATTCCGCGAACCCTGGAAATGAGCCTTACGGGCATCCGGGAGACCTCCACGCTTGCCACCCCGCCCGAAGAACGCCATCCGGTGCTTACCTTCGTGGGGCCGCGGAGCGACAAGCAGATTTCTGCGGCTATCAAGCGCGAGCTGATGCGTGATGGACAGGTGTTCTTTGTGCATAACCGGGTATCGTCCATAGACCGGGTTGCCGCCGAATTGCGCGAGCTGGTTCCCGAGGCACGTGTTGAAGTGGCGCACGGCAAAATGAGCGAAACACGGCTGGAACGGATCATCCAGGATTTCTGGGAGAAGAAATTTGATGTGCTGGTGTCCACCACCATCATCGAGACCGGGCTGGATATTTCCAACGCCAATACCTTGATTGTGGACCGGGCGAACAACTATGGCTTGTCCCAGCTGCATCAGCTGCGCGGCCGTGTGGGCCGTGCCCGCGAGCGTGCCTACGCCTACTTCCTCTGGGACGTGGAAAAGCCACTGGGCGAGGTGGCACTGGAACGGCTGAAAGCCGTCGCGGCGCACAACGAACTAGGCTCCGGCTACCAGCTGGCGATGAAGGACCTGGAGTTGCGTGGGGCGGGCAATATGCTTGGCGGCGAGCAGTCCGGGCATATCGCCGGGGTTGGCTTCGACCTGTATCTGCGGCTTGTCGGTGAGGCCGTCGCAGACTTCAAGGGTGAGGGCGAAGAAGAAGCGGCCGAGATGAAGATTGAACTCCCGGTTAATGCCCACCTGCCGCATGAGTACGTGCCTGGTGAACGCCTGCGGCTGGAGGCCTACCGGAATATTGCCGCCGCCGAAAGCGCACAGGCGCTGGCCGAAGTTCAAGAAGAACTCGAAGACCGCTACGGCAAGCTTCCGCAGCCGGTGGAGAATCTGATGCGGGTGGCGGCACTGCGCGTGCGTGCCAGGGCCTTGGGGTTGCGTGACATCCAGCAGATCGGTAACCATATCAAGGTCTCCCCGGCGAAGATCGAGGATCTTCCAGCCAGCCGCCAGGTTCGTTTGGAGCGTCTCTACCCGGGAGCCGTGAATAAGCCTGCGCTCAACGCGATCTTCATTCCGAAGCCGCGTACCTCTCCGGTGGGCGGAAGGGACCTGGCGGATGAAGCGATTCTTGAATGGGCCGAGCGTCTGCTCTACGGAATCTTTGAGCCTGCTCCGGTGGTTCAGGGCAACGCCCAGTAGCCGCTGGCGGGTACCGGCTAAATGGTGCCCGCCAATTCCTTGGCATAGTCATGTACCGGACGCCCATAAAGGCTGAGGGTGGGTGCCAGCGTTTGCAAAGCTACACGCAGCGCCTGCTGGTGCTCTCCTGCGTCGTGCAGTGCAAGCGCAAGGAAGGCCTGGGCGTCGCGGTACACGTGGCTTGGTGCCTGGATCAATTGCAATAGTTCCACGGCCTGGCCGGCTTCGCCTAAGTTGCGCAGCGTGCTGGCTAGCTGAATCCGCGCTTCGTCCAGTTTTTCTGGGTCAAGTCCGGTGGCTATCGCTGCCCGATAGGGTTCCACTGCTTGGGCTTCTTCGCCGAGAAAGTCGTGCAGTGAGGCTCGCTCAAAGAGCACCACCGCCTCGCCGGCTGGCCGCTGAGCGAGTAGTCCATCTAGTTCTTCGCGTAGCTTCTGCGGGGTTTTCCCCTTGGTGCTGCGCCAGAAGGTCTCGATCTGTTCATTGAAGGTGCGGCTCATAAGTTGAGGCTAGCGTCCGTCTTAATCCGGGGCAAGGGCAGAAGACCCGGTTAACGCATTGTGGGGAGGCCAATTGGCCTCCCC
>DNHA01000128.1:15876-21250 GCA_003486025.1 Micrococcaceae bacterium
CAATGCTCAAGCGTAATTTACCGGGCAGCGTTTGCTGCGGCGGCCTCTTCGATGGAGTCCGCGCGACCCATCAGGTGCATTGGAATCGCAAAAGCCAAGAAGCACAGCGCGAAGCATGCAATGGTTGGCCACCAAGCGGTCTCCAACGTCCAGTAAGACAGGGCGTAAAGACCGGCAGCGAACATCACCGTGAAGATTAGGGTATTGACGATGTTGCCAACGAGGCGGCCTTCACCTGAGTGGGCGGTGTTCTTGCCGTTCGAGTACACTTTTTCTCCTTGAGGAAACGAATGGGTGCGGGATCTTAGTAAGCGGATCCGCTTTGCTCTCCCTCTAGGATAGCAACTCCTGAGCTGGAACCCAGACGTGTTGCGCCGGCAGCAATCATGGCCCGCGCGGTTTCGACGCTGCGCACACCGCCGGAGGCCTTCACTCCGAGATCCGGACCGACGGTTTGACGCATCAACGCGACGTCTTCAACGGTCGCGCCACCGGTGGAGAAACCGGTAGAAGTCTTCACAAAATCTGCTCCGGCGGCCTTGGCTGCCTCGCAGGCCAGTACCTTGGCCTCGTCGGTGAGCAGGCAGGTTTCGATGATGACCTTCAAGATGGCGCCACCCTCATGGGCTGCCTGTGCAATGGCGAAGATCTCGTTGACCAGGGCATCACGATCTCCGCGCAGAGCTGCGGCCACATCGATGACCATGTCGATTTCATTGGCCCCGTCGGCTACCGCGGTGCGGGTTTCAAAGACCTTGGTCGCGGTGGTGGAGGTGCCCAGCGGGAAACCGATGACCGAACACGTCAATACGTTGGACTCGGCCAGTTCGCGCGAGACGGTTGATACCCACAGCGGGTTGACGCAGACTGACTTAAATTCGTACTTCTTCGCTTCCTCGCAGATCGTGATGATCTGTTCGCGGGAGGCATTCTGCGCGAGCAGGGTGTGGTCAATGTAGCCAGCGATTTCGCGAGCACTTAATTCGGACATCGTGATCCTCTTTGTTCGTTCGTAGGTTCTGATTAGTTTGCGAGAAATGCTTCAAGTTCGGTCTTGATCGCTTGGCACTGCGCCGTGGCACGAGCGCGAGCCGCCGGAACACCAGCCAGATCCTCGGCGTGCTCCACGGTTTCCAGATAGCATTTCAGCTTCGGTTCGGTTCCCGAGGGGCGCACGATAACGCGTGCGCCGGTGAAGGTATGGAGCACCATGGCGTTGGTGGCAGGCAGCTTCTCGGTGCCTTGGGAAAGGTCGGTGACCTCGGTGATCGCCGCTCCGGCAAGCTGCTCCGGAGCCTGGAAGCGGATCCTGTCCATCAGCACCGGGATCTGCGACAGGTCGGTGAAGCGCATCGAGAGCTGGTCGGTGACATGCACGCCGTGTTTTGCTGCGAGCTCGTCCAACCTGCCCTGGATACTGTTTGAGCTGGCCTTCAGCTCCGCCGCGAGATCTGCGAGAACCAGCGCCGCGGACATGCCGTCCTTGTCACGCACCAGTGAAGGGGCTACCGCGTAGCCCAGCGCTTCTTCGTAGCCGAACCCGAGGTTTTCCACCCGCGCGATCCATTTAAAGCCGGTGAGCGTTTCCTCATGTTCTCTTCCGCTGTCCTTGGCGATAGCCGCCAGCATGCGCGATGACACGATGGAATTTGCCAGCTTCTGCTCGGCCGGAAGGATGCGCGACAGCTGGTCTCCCAGCAACCAGCCGACCTCGTCGCCGCGCAGCATCCGCCAGGCGCTGCCGTCGTGAATAGCTGCGGCACAGCGATCTGCGTCCGGGTCATTGGCGATGACCAGATCCGCGCCGAGCTTGCGAGCCAGTTCAAGGGACAAGTCAATAGCCCCTGGCTCCTCGGGGTTGGGGAACTTCACCGTCGGGAAATCTGGATCTGGATGTTCCTGCTCGGGGACCATGTGCACGTCGCTGAACCCGGCGTTGAGCAGTGCCAAACGCATGGTGTGACCGCCGACGCCGTGCATCGCGGTGACGACCACCTTCAAATTCTTTCGCGCGGCGGCAAGTGATTCGTCGGCGCGGGGAATGACGTTGCCGATTGAATCCAGGTAGGACGCTTCGATGTCACCGTCCTGTGCGGCACCCGGCAGCACCGTCCATCCCGAGTCGACGCGTTTAATATCCGCTACGGGTTGATCCGCATCGATCAATGCGGCGATCTGCGCGTCGATGGGGGAGACAATCTGCGCGCCGCGGCCCACCTCGTCGGCGACCTTCCCTCCGACGTAGACCTTATAGCCGTTATCTCGCGGCGGATTGTGGCTGGCAGTGACCATGACACCGGCTTCGGCACCAAAAGTGCGCACGGCCCAAGCCAGCACTGGTGTGGGCAGAGCCGAGGGCATCAGCAGTACCTCGAATCCGGCTGCGGTGAACACCGCAGCCGAATCCGTGGCAAACACATCCGAGTTATAACGTGCGTCAAAACCGATCACCACCTTGGGGGTGTACTCCCCGGCGGCACGCTCGGACAAAAAGCGGGCGATTCCGGCGGCGGTGCGCATCACCACTACCCGGTTCATCCGCATTGGGCCGGCGCCAAGCTCGGCACGCAATCCGGCGGTACCGAATTCGAGTACTCCGCTGAAACGATCGGCTAGATCTTCCAAAGCAGGTCCATCGCCGGATTCAACGTGGGAGATCACTGCACGGAGTTCTTGCGCGGTGGCCGGATCAGGATCCTGAGCGGCCCAGTCGGTTGCCTGCGCGAGGAGTTGGTTTTTCTCGGTTTGATTCATCGTTTTCCTTGGCTCAACAGGTGAAAGTGTTTCTCGCCTAGAGGCGGGCGATGATTTGTGCCAGTAGCTTGGAGATGCGTGGCCCGGCGGTCTGGCCGGCCTCAATGACCTCTTCATGGCTCAGCGGAATGGGGCTGATTCCGGCGGCCAAATTGGTGACCAAAGAAATACCGAAAATTTCCATTCCAGCGTGGCGGGCGGCAATGGCTTCCAATGCGGTGGACATGCCTACCAGATCGGCGCCGATGGTTTTGGCGTACTGCACCTCTGCCGGGGTTTCATAGTGCGGACCAGTGAACTGTGCGTAGACGCCCTCGTCCAGCGTTGGGTCAACTTCACGAGCTATTTCACGCAGGCGCGAAGAGTAGAGGTCGGTCAGATCCACAAAGGTGGCGCCTTCCAACGGCGAAGCCGCGGTGAGATTGATGTGATCCGAAATCAGGACCGGGGTGCCCGGGGTCCAGTTCGGGTTCAACCCGCCGCAGCCGTTGGTCAACACCAGCTGGGTGCAACCGGCGGCCGCTGCGGTACGGATGGGGTGCACTACCGAACGGACACCGCGTCCCTCGTAGTAGTGGGTGCGCGCGCCGAGTACAAGAATGCGCTTTCCGGATTCGGTCAGAATCGAGGAGATGGTGCCGCGGTGGCCGGGTACGGCCGCAGCATGGAAGCCAGGGATGGTAGTGGCATCGAGGGTGTGGGTTCGCTCGCCGATTAGCTCGGCGGCTTCGCCCCAGCCGGAGCCGAGGACTAGAGCAATATCGTGTTTTTCGACATCAGTTTGCTCGGCAATTACCTGGGCGGCCTGTGCCGCCAACGCCTGTGGGTCATTTTGCATATCATTCACGTGAAATACGCTACCGGTAGGTAGCCTCTTTGTCAGGTGGAACCGGTGGCATAAGGACGAAATTCACTCGATCGTGATGTGCGCAAAAGCTGTGCATGGGGAACAATGGGGAATGTGAGCGCAGATCCTAGGAATAAAGCAACCCGTTTAGTAATCCTCGGTGGTGGACCAGGTGGCTATGAAGCTGCCATGGGAGCCGCCCAACTAGGTGCCAATGTCACCGTGGTGGAACGTGCAGGGATGGGTGGTTCGGCGGTTCTAACCGACGTCGTACCGTCAAAAACCCTCATTGCCACCGCTGATGCGGTACGCCGTGTACAGCACGCGGAAACCTTCGGTGTCCACATTGAGGGCATCAATGACGCGCAAACCGACTTCTCGGTGGTCAACCACCGATTGCTGGAGCTTGCCAAGGAGCAGTCCAGCGATATCCGTACCGGCCTGGAACGTGTCGGAGTGCGTATTGTGGTCGGCGAAGGCCGTCTCCTGGATCGCAAAACCATCGCCGTAAGCCACCCGGATGGTTCGGAGCAAACCATCGAAGCAGACGCAATCCTGCTGGCTGTCGGCGCCCATCCGCGTGAACTTCCCACCGCCAAGCCAGATGGCGAGCGCATCTTCAACTGGACTCAGATTTACAACATGAACGAGGTGCCAGAGCACCTGATCGTCGTTGGTTCCGGTGTTACCGGTGCCGAGTTCGCTTCCGCCTACAATCTCCTTGGCGCCAAGGTGACCTTAGTCTCCTCGCGTGATCGCGTGCTTCCGGGCGAGGATGCAGATGCCGCGGCAGTACTGGAAGACACCTTTAAAGAAAACGGTGTCAACGTTGTCTCGCAGGCTCGCGCCGAGGGTGTTGAGCGCAAGGGCGACAAGGTCTTCGTTTCACTGGCGGACGGACGGGTGCTCGAAGGAAGCCACTGCCTGATTGCAGTTGGCGGTATTCCTAACACCGAAGGCCTGGGACTAGAAGAAGTCGGCGTGCAGCTGACTGATTCTGGCCACATCAAGGTTGATGGCGTTTCGCGCACCACCGTGACCAACATTTATTCGGCCGGTGACTGCACCGGTGTCTTCGCGTTGGCGTCGGTTGCGGCTATGCAGGGGCGTATCGCCGTAGCTCACTTGCTAGGTGACTCGGTGAAGCCACTGGATTTGAATCTGGTCTCCTCGAACGTCTTTACCTCCCCGGAAATTGCCACAGTCGGTGTTTCCCAGCGTGCAGTAGCCGAAGGCAAATACCAGGCCAACATCATCAAGGTAGATCTGAACACAAACGCTCGTGCAAAGATGATGAACGTTGAAAAGGGCTTCGTGAAAATCGTTTCACGCAAGGGTTCGGGAACGGTTATTGGTGGCGTTGTCGTTGCGCCACGTGCCAGTGAGCTCATTTTCTCGCTCGCGCTCGCCGTGCAAAATAGCTTGCACGTTGATGATGTCGCGGAAACCTTCTCGGTTTACCCATCCTTGTCAGGTTCGTTGGCTGAAGCCGCTCGACGGTTACACCGCCGCATGTAGTTTCACCCGTTCCTAGTGCAAGCCGGGCTTCCTGATTTCTTTCGGGAAGCCCGGCTTTTCGGTTTTCAGATGCTGTTGCTCAGCGCATCTAGCTGCGTTCAAATTTAGAGCAATTTTTGTGAAGCACTTCACATGCGAAGGTGTTTTTGGTATAAGCGGTGCAGTGATCTGAAGTTATCCAGTCTCATTATGTGGAAGCGATTTTTCAGCAGGTCAGTGTCCGAACTCAGAGTCAAAGTGACTTGATTGAAGAAA
>DNHA01000135.1 GCA_003486025.1 Micrococcaceae bacterium
AGAACAATGGTGTGGGCGCATGGACCAGCAGGCCAGCGGGCCGCAATCCGAGCAAGCGCCTAATTTCGGCAGCGCTGGGGGATAAGCCGGCGTCGGTGACCGAAAGCAGCAGCTGGTAATCCTCGCCAAGTACTCCGCGCACACCTGCAATCAGCTTTGCAAAGAACGGGTTGGAAATATCCGGGGCAACCAGGATGACTAGCGAACTGACGCCGCGGGCCAGTGAACTGCCGATGCTATCCACGTAGTAGCCGAGCTCGCGGATTGCTTCGCGAACACGTTCCTCATTGCGCTTGGAGACGCGACCGGCGGACTTGCCGTTGGCCACGAGGGAAACCGTCGCCGTGGAAACTCCAGCGTGGGCTGCGACCATAGCAGCGGTGACCTTGCGCGCTGGGCGTGGTTCGTTCGGCGACTCAGCATTATCCATGGCTCCATCCTAGTGTGCGGAGGGTTGTGCGCAAGACGTTTAGTTAAGCGCTTGACTGCTAGGGTTTGAGCGGGAAGAATTAGGTTCAATAACCATTTAGCTCCCGATATTTTGTTATCGGACGGGACCAGGGGCGTACATGAGCACACCACGCAAGATCATCCTTGACTGCGATCCGGGGCACGACGACGCGGTCGCTATCTTATTGGCGCACGGAAACCCGCAGATCGAACTGCTCGCGGTAACTACCGTGGTAGGTAATCAGACCCTGGAGAAAGTCACCGATAACGCGCTCGTGGTAGGCACTATTGCCGGAATCACCGGTGTACCTTTCGCTGCTGGCTGCCCCCGCCCGCTGGTCCGCGAGATTGAAAACGCCCCGGAGGTGCACGGAGAATCCGGCATGGACGGTCCGGCGCAGCCGGCCTCGCGCATAGTGCTTGACGAGCGTCACGCGGTAGATCTGATCATCGAATTGATCATGTCCCATGAGCCAGGGGAGATCACCTTGGTTCCCACCGGAGCGCTGACAAATATCGCGCTGGCGGTACGCCGCGAACCGCGAATCGTTGAACGTGTCCGCGAAGTGGTGTTGATGGGCGGCGGATACCATACAGGTAACTGGAGCGCGGTAGCCGAATTCAACATCAAAATTGACCCGGAAGCCGCCCATATCGTCTTTAACGAAAAGTGGCCGGTGGTCATGGTCGGACTGGACCTCACCCATCAGGCCCTAGCCACCAAGGAAGTAGTGCAGCGTATCGAAAAGGTCGGCACCGGGCCGGCAAAATTCGTTCGTGAATTGATGGACTTCTTTGCACAGGCCTACTTGGATCATCAGGGCTTTGATGCTCCTCCGGTACATGACCCTTGTGCCGTCGCATATGTCATTGACCCGAGCGTGGTGCGCACGCTGCGCGCCCCGGTCAGTGTTGAGCTGCGTGGAGAGCTCACCCTGGGCATGACCGTAGCCGATTTACGCGCCCCGGCCGCCGAGGATTGCCACACCTCCGTGGCGGTTGATCTGGACCACGAACGCTTCTGGGATCTGGTGGTTGATTCACTCGAACGCATCGGTGAGGTCGATCTAACAGCGTAGTCTAGGCAAAATGTCTTAAATTGTGATGGCAGTCAATGCCAAAGCACCTACGGCATGCATAGACTGGAGATAAATACAGCTCAGGAGGCGAAGTGGCAGTCAAAACCCCGCACCAGAACGTAACTTTTGAATCGTCCGGAACGCAGGCGCACGGATATCTTGCGCTTCCCGAATCCGGTAAAGGCCCCGGCGTAATCGTTATTCAGGAATGGTGGGGACTGACCGACCACATCCGCGATGTCGCAGACCGCCTCGCCGCCCAGGGTTTTGTCGCCTTGGCACCAGACCTCTACGGCGGATCGATCGCGCATGACGGCGAAGAGGCCGGCCGGATGATGTCGCAGCTGCCCGAAGAGCGAGCTGCCGAACTGCTTTCCGGAGCGGTCGACTATCTATTGGCCAGCGAGTCTGTCACCAGCACCAAGCTGGGAACTATTGGTTTCTGCATGGGTGGCGGTTTTGTCCTGCAAATGGCAGCCCAGCAGGGTGAAAAAATTAGTGCGGCGGTTCCGTTTTACGGTGTCGGGCAGGGCGTACCCAATGATTTCAGCGGCGTGCGCGCCGCGGTTCAAGGCCATTACGCAAACTTTGACGACTCGTACCCCGTCGCGGATGCCAAGGCCCAGGAAGAACAGATTCGCGTCGAATCCGGAGCCGAAGTTCAGTACTTCTACTACGACGGCAAGCACGCTTTCCACAACGATGAAAATCCTGCGGGAAACTACGACGCACAGCTTGCCGCCCTCGCCTGGCAGCGTGCCGTGGACTTTTTGCGACAAAAAGCCTGCTAAGCGCATAAAGTGGTAGCCATCACAGTTGGTGTCTGCCTCGAAATACTTACGAAGCAATCCCTATTCAAGGAGAAAATATGTCTGAAATCATCCTCGTTGGCGTTGACGGTTCCGAAACCGCGCAGCGTGCGGCCCGCCGTGCAGCCGAGCTCGCAGTGAAGATCGACGCCGAACTGGTCGTGCTCACCGCACACGCTTCGGATAACACCGAAGTCGTTTCCATTGGCAGCGACACCTGGATCCTGGACGACGCAGAGCAGGCCCGCAAGCTGGCTCAGCGTGTGGCCAACGACGTGCGCAACGCCGTACCTGGTGTGAAGATCAGCGCCGCTGCCGGTCACGGTAAGCCAGGCGACGTACTGATCTCCGACGCCACCGAGCGCGGTGCCTCGATGATCGTTGTGGGCAACGTAGGCATGAAGGGCCTGGGCCGCGTGCTCGGTTCGGTTGCTTCCTCGGTAGCCCACTCGGCTCCATGCGATGTGCTTGTAGTCAAGACTGACGGCAAGTAGTTTAATCTTTAGCTGCGGCGGGCACGGAGTGATCCGAGCCCGCCGTAGCGCGTTAATCGGATCGATCACGGCTTAAAGAGCAGTAGGATTTAATCGTGCACACACTTCGAATTTCCTACGTAGCAGGCGTCACCCCGGGCAAGTGGATGGATCGATTCACCGAACGCTACCCGCAGGTAACGCTGGCAGCCTCCCGCTACGACGGTGAAGACATCCTCGGACTGCTGGCCAGCGACCAGGCTGACGCTGTGTTTGTGCGCTATGCGGGATCCTCACCCAAGGACGTCACCCGTCACCTGATTCCGCTTTACGATGAGCTCGAGGTCGTCTGCGCGGCCAAGGACCACGATGTCGAGTACTACGAAGAAACGATCCCGGAAGCGGACGCCGCTAAATTTCCGCAGCTTGACCTGAACGAATACCCCGAGGAAGTGGGCGGGGTGCCCACCGCGATGGAAGTTGTCGCCTCCGGGGCGCAGGTTTTGCGTGTTCCGCAGAGCATCGCCCGGCTCTATCAGCGCAAGGACGTGGTGTACCGGGAAATTGAGGGCGGAAACACCACGCATGTCGGCATCGCGTGGCCAACCGGACTTGAAGATTCGGAGCTGGTTGATGAATTTATCGGAATTGTGCGTGGACGCGGGGCAAACTCTTCGCGCCAAGCATCGGTGCGCAACACCCAGCAGGTAGCTAAAGAACGCAACGACAAATTGCGCGCTGCGGCGAAGGACAAGGCGAAGTTGCGCGCAAAACAGGAAAAGAAAGCCAAGGCCAAGGCTCGCAGTGGCGGGGCAAAACCCAGCAAACGCCGGTAATTTCCTAGTCAGGTAAGCGTGGGACGTGAGAGAGTGATCAGCATGGAGCAATTCGATACCCTCACCATGACCACCCAGGGCGCAGCCCTCATCCTGACCGTCAATCAGCCAGCCTCGATGAACGCGCTGGCCTTGGAAGTCGTCGCGGACCTCGAACGCGCGGTGGACTACCTGGAAGCCAGCGATTTCAAGCACCGCGGTGTGGTGCTCACCGGTGCCGGAGAAAAAGCATTTGTCGCGGGCGCAAATATTGTCCAGATGAACTCCATGGACGCCGATGCGGCTTTGGCCTACGGACGCCGGATGCACGTGCTCACCGAACGTCTGGAATCCTTGCAGATTCCGGTGATCGCCGCGGTCAATGGCTTTGCCCTCGGCGGCGGCTGTGAACTCGCCTTGGCCTGTGACTTCATTTACGCCTCGGAGCGTGCCAGCTTCGGCCAGCCAGAAGTAACCTTGGGCCTGGTGCCAGGCTTTGGCGGCTCGGTTCGGCTGCCGCGAAGAGTTGGCAACGCGATGGCGCGGGAGTTGATCTTCACCGGACGGAGAATCAAAGCCGCCGAGGCACTGCGCATTGGTTTAGTTAATCGTGTGGTGGCTCCGGAGGAGCTGCTTTCGCAGGCGGTGGCAACCATCGATGAGCTGACCAAGGTTTCCCCAATGGCCGTAGCCAATGCAAAGCGCGCGATGGTCACCATGGATGCACTGAACGTCCACGATGGACTCAAGGTCGAAGCGCAGAGCTTTACCGAAGCGTTTAACACCGCTGACTCCGTGGAAGGCCGCGCCGCCTTTGTCGAAAAACGCACCGCAGATTTTCCCGGAAACTAACCATGCATTACGGGGCGCATCATGATCAGTGGCTACGTTTTTATGCCCCGGAAAAGGTTACCGCGCTTGGTGCGGTGATGATCATCCATGGTGGATATTGGCGCGAAAAGTACACCGCGCAGCTTGGTGATGCCCTGGCCGCGGACCTGGCTGCCCGGGGTTTGCCCACCTATAACCTTGAATACCGGCGTGGGCCGGGCAGCGCAGCGCAGATGCTGGCAGATGCCCGGCTCGCGCTGGCGCTGATCAAAGAAGAAGGCCCGATCACGCTCATTGGGCATTCGGCAGGAGGGCAATTAGCCTCGTTGCTTGCCGCGCACGAAGACCGCGTCACGCAGGTCATTTCGCAGGCGGGACTATTGGATTTGCAGCTGGCTAAAACCTTGCGGCTGAGCAATGATGCGGTAGGCGAAATGCTCGGCGACGTGGATTTGTCCTCGGTGAACCCCGTGGAATTATGGCCGATGCCAGCACGTGTCGTAATCTTTCATGGACGGGCCGATACGGATGTCCCGGTGAAAATTGCACGGCGTGCGGCAGACCATGCCGCCGCGCTGGGTCAACAGCACACCCTGCGGATTTTTGACGGCGACCACTTCAGCTGGATCGATCCGTCAAGCCACCAGTGGGAAGCATGCGTTAAACAGCTCTACCCACTGCATTACAAAGGAGCATAATGAACCCGACGGTCATTGGCGAGGCACTAGTCGACGTATTGGCCTCAGGAATCGCCCCGGCGCAAGAATTTGTGGGCGGAAGCCCGCTCAATGTTGCTGTCGCGTTGGCCCGCCTCGGGTACCCCGGTACGCTCATCACCCGCTGGGGACATGATGATAAGGGTGCGAGCATCGAGCGTTTCCTCTCAGCGAATAACGTCAAGTACCTTGGCGGCGCCGATGAGGAGCCGACGGTGATTGCCCATGGCATTTTGGATCCTGCCGGCGGAGCGACCTTCGCATTCAACGCCTTCTGGCAGATGCCAACGGTGGGTCCAGAACTCGCCCAGGACACCGAACTGGTGCACACCGGCTCCATAGCCACACTCTTCAGCCCGGCCGAACTGCTCCCGCTGCTGGCCGCAGCCCGCTCTCACGCCACCATCAGCTATGATCCGAATCTGCGCCCCTCGCTGGTGACAAACCACGGGCAAACCGTTGCAGAAGTTGAACGTTTTGTCGGCCAAGCCGACGTGGTGCGGGTCTCCGGAATTGATTTGAAATGGCTCTATCCGATGCGTTCGGTGCATGAGTCTGCTCGCGCCTGGTTGGCGATGGGCCCAGCGATCGTTGTGGCGACCGCCGGATCACGTGGTTCCTGGGGCGTGGTGCGTGCCGGTGAAGCCGAATACAGTGCTCCCGCGGTCGAGGTGACCGACACCGTCGGCGCCGGAGATACGTTTACCGCGGCTCTCTTATGCTGGCTTGCCGAACGCGGGATGATCGGCGCCGCAAACCGTGAAAAACTCGCTCGACTGGAAGCTGACCAGTTGGAACAGGCATTGATTTTTGCCGCTCATGCGGCGTCGGTAACGGTAGGCCGTGCCGGGGCGAATCCGCCGCACCGCGGGGAACTTTCATGATCAAACTGATCGCCTCTGATTTAGATGGCACCATCGTGGACCGCGAGGGGAATATCAGTGAACGTACTCGCCGCGCGTTTCTAGACGCTCGAGATGCCGGTATTCACATCGTTTTTGTGACCGGTAGGCCGTTTCGCTGGCTCACGCCCATTATCGAAGCCTTTGGCGGTATGGGCACGGTGATCTGCTCTAACGGCGCCGTACTCTACGATCTGGAACAAGACCGAGTCATCTGGTCGCGGACTCTCTCCGCGGCTACCGCCAAACAGGCGGAGCAGATTATCCTGAAACATGAACCGAATGCGGCTTTTGCCGCCGAAACCACGCGTGGACTGCACCTTGGGGCGAACTTTGCCGAACAAAATCGTACGTTGGGAAGCCAGTCGGTCTTGGACCTGAACTCGCAAGCCATCGACCAAGAAGGCATCGTCAAGTTTTTGGCCAGGTCCAAGTCCCTGCCTATCGATGATTTCTACGCTGCGGTGGCTCCCGAATTAGCTCAACTGCTCTCGGTCACCCACTCGGCCTTCGGGGTCTCGCTACTGGAGATGGCGCATGTCGATATCCACAAGGCCAACACTCTCGACGTGTACTGCCGCGAGCTGGGCATCAGCGCCGATGAGGTGATGGCCTTCGGTGATATGCCGAACGACTTGGAGATGCTCGAATACGCCGGTCATGGCTATGCGATGGCATCGGGCCATCCATTAGCCCTAGCCACCGCGCAGCACACCGCGGACACCATTGAGGCGGACGGTGTTGCACAGGTGATTGAGAAGCTGCTGAAATGACCTATGCCTTCACACATCGTGGCATTCGATTCGGGGATGAAGAGAATACGCTCATCGCCTTTCAGCGGGCCTGGGATTTGGGAATTAGGCATCTGGAAACGGATGTACGCGCCTCCAAGGACGGAACCGTCTATGCCTTCCACGACGAAACGCTGGACCGGGTCACCGACGCTCAGGGGCCATTGCACGAGCGTACGGAACGAGAGCTGGCGACGGTGCGAGCCGGCGGTCAACCGCTGTGCACGCTGCGCGAATTACTGCGCAGCTTCCCGAACGCTGTGCTGAACATCGATGTCAAAGACGAGCGGGTAATTGCCCCGCTGGCCAAGCTCATCGAGGACCTTGGTTGTCACCAACAGATCGCGCTGGCTTCTTTTGACAGCTCGCGCAGTGCCGCGGTGCAACATCTGATTTCTGCCCCGGTCCGGAGTTCCCCTGGCATGCGGCAGATGGCACTTATCTGGCTCTGTGCGACTCTTTTTAGATGGATTCCACGCGGGCTTGCTCAGGGGTTTTGGGCGGTGCAAGTACCGTTGAAGTACGGTGTTCTCCCAGTGGTTACAAACAGGTTTATCAAGGCGGTACAGGACGCTGGATTGCAGGTCCATGTCTGGGTGATCGATGATGAGCCGACCATGCGTGCGCTGATTGAGAAAAAAGTTGACGCGATCATGAGCGATGACGCCGAACTGCTGGTGCAGGTTCTAAGTCAGAAATAATAATCTGACCTGTATATAAGCCTGGCGCAGAATGTTAAATTCCGCGCCAGGCTGTTTTATTCTTTTTAACGTACCGACAATGTATCCAAGACCAATGGTGCGTGTTCTTCGAGCTGTGCCTCGCTTGCGTCAAGGAGCAGCCGCAGCCAGGTTTCATGTTGGGATAGCGGAGCAACCAGGCAAGCCGGAGCAATCAAATCATAGAGCTCATCGGGGTTGCCATAGGCAGCAAATTCTCCCAGATAGGCACCTAGAACTCGCATGACTCGTTCGTCATCGGTTCGGCAATTCCAGGTCTGTGTCATTGCAGCTAGCGGGGCAGCCAACGAAGAGAAAGGATGGGCCCAGTGCGCGGCTGCAAAGTTTATGATGCGTGCTTGCTGGTCCTGCTCGGCGGGGACCACAGCCTGTGCCAAGTCGAAGGCTCCGTGTTCCAAGCTCAACGGAACCGGGCCACGATGCAAGGCCGCACAGGCCTCGGAGAGTGTGGAGACATGGCGGTGCAGCTCGTCGGCTTGCTGCGGATCCAGATGCAATGGATGTTGTGCATCGAGCGAGACATGCATGCTCAAGGCCTGCTCGAATTGTTCTGGCAAGAACTGCGGATCTACCACAGGCATGCCCACGTCGAAGAAGGCCTCTTCGTTGCCCATCAATGCAACCTGGAAGGAACCGAGCGAAGCCAGCGCGAGCTGCCAGTTCTCGACGCTGTCTTTGAGATCTGCCAGGGTATGGCCAAAATCGGGGGAGAGCATATAACCGGCCACCCGGTCGATGGCCAAAGGCATCACCACACGGTCCGGAAGCAATTCACCGGCGGTAATCGTAATGGCGGCCTCGGCCGTCAATCCAGGCGCGTTCGCGCTGAACACCAGATCTGCCGCGTCGGTTCCTACCAACGCCGAGATCTGATGCAGAGAAGCCGGCCAAAAATCCGGTCCTGCAACACGCTCGATGCTGTAAGCGGCGCATGCCTCATCGATCCAGCCGGCGGCATCTTCACGCCATTGCTCGCTATTCCATACATCTATCCACTGAGCCACATTCCTTATCGTAGTATGTCGATGCAAGTGGAAACACTTGCTACGGTGGGAACTACGGCCATTAATTGCCCTCTTTCGAAGGATTTCGATCGTGAATGCTACCCGCCCGACCTACCGGCACCGTGATTTTAAGGCCGTCCTTTTTGATTTGGATGGTGTACTCACTCCGACCGCGCTACTGCACCGCGCCGCCTGGAATGAACTCTTTACAGAATTTTTCAGCCAGGAACATCCGGGCGTGCCGCCCTACACGGAACGGGATTATTTCGACTTGCTCGACGGCAGACCGCGCTACCAGGGGGTGAGCGCGGTGCTTTCCTCCCGCAATATTTCTCTGCCCTATGGAGACCCGGCCGACCCTGCCGGCACTGATTCGGTCTGTGCTCTGGGTAATCTCAAAAATTCGGTGTTCACCACTGTGCTGGAGCGAGATGGCATCGGACCCTATCCGGGTTCGAACGACTACCTGCAACAGGTGCTGAAAGCCGGTTTGGACGTTGCGGTGGTTTCTTCCTCGCGTAACGCTCATGCGGTGCTGGAAGCCGCCGGGCTTTCGGCATACTTCTCAACAGTCATGGGCGGCCGCGAGGCGGAAACCCGCCAGCTAGCCGGCAAACCGGCCCCGGACACCTTCCTGGCCACCGCCAAAGACCTTGGCTGGCGTCCGGAAGAGTGTGTGGTGATTGAAGACGCCAGCAGCGGGGTGAAAGCAGCCCGCGCCGGAGGCTTCATGGTCGTCGGCGTGGCCCGGGAGGATAACGCCGATCAGCTCTTGGCCGCCGGCGCAGACTTCGTCGTGGAAGACCTGAGTGAATTGGTCTCATCCTTGGCGATTCAAGCCTGGAACTTTGACCCGTGGTCAATCACCCGGGACAGCGAACGTGACCATAACGGAGCCCAGGACACCGTCTTTGCCTTGGGCAATGGCTTCCTCGGAGCTCGAGCCGCACAGGTCGGGCTCGGGGAACAAGTGGCCGGTACCTTCATCAACGGGCTGCATGAGACCTGGCAGATCCGCCACGCCGAAAGCGCTTTTGGGCTGGCCGAGACCGGGCAGACGATGATCAGCGCTCCGGATTTCCGCACACTGCGCGTGTTCATCAACGACGAGGCGCTCGAGGTGGGGCGGACCGAGATGATCCGCGATGACCTGCGTCTTGATTTCCGTGAAGGAACGCTGATTTCCCAGACCCTCTGGCGAACCGCTGAGGGGCATCGGGTCGCGGTGACCGAACGAACCATGATTTCTTTCACCGATCGGCACCTGGCGGTAACCGACCTGCATGTGCGCTTGCTCGATGAACCGGCGCATGTGCTGGTGCAGTCTTCGATGATCGGCTATCGTTCCGAGCCCGAAGTATCTTCACCAGCCGAAGTTGATTGGGGCAAGGATCCTCGCAAATCAGAGGAATCTTCGGATAATCCATTGCATCCCGCAGGGCATATTTCCCAGGGTGCTCGGCTTGGCGTGGCCTACCACGTGGCAGGTTCACAGATGTCTGTTGCGGCGGTGATGGAACACCGGGTGGAAAGTACCGGTGGCGCCAGCGCGCAGGTCAATACCGTACGCAGCGCGCAGCCGAACCGTGCCGACGAGGTTTCAAGTGCAAATCTCGATGCGGGCCAGGGCCTGCGCATTTCGAAATTTGCTGTGTATCATTCCTCGCGCCGTCATCCAGCCCAAGAAATGCTGCAACGCTCCACGCGCGCGCTGGATCACCTGGTGCCTCGCGGAATCGATGAGCACTTCCGCGCGCAGCGGGCCTTTATGAAGTCTTACTGGCAGCGCAGCGACGTGCTGGTCGATAGCGATGATCCAAGCTTGCAGCGCAAGATCCGCTGGAACCTCTTTCAATTGGCGCAGGCGTCGGCCAGAGCCGACGGTCTAGGGATCAGCGCCAAGGGAGTGAGCGGTAATGGGTACTCCGGCCATTACTTCTGGGACACCGAGATTTATGTGCTGCCATTCTTGACCTATACGAACCAGCAGTGGGCGCGTAATACCCTGCGCGCACGCATCTCGACGATTCCAGCAGCGATCCGCAGGGCGCGCACGATGAACGAGGAAGGACTGCTCTTCCCTTGGCGCACCATCAACGGTGAAGAAGCCAGCGCCTATTATCCAGCAGGTACCGCGCAATATCACATCAACGCGGACGTGGTGTATTCGCTGAACCGCTATCTTTTTGCCGCCTGCGACGACGAGTTCCTCGAGGCAGGCGGGGCCGAGATTCTCATTGGCACCGCGCGCATGTGGGCTTCGTTGGGGTTCTGGCGCGGCTCGGGTGACCAGCGTAGTTTCCATATCCATGGCGTGACCGGCCCGGACGAGTACACCGCGGTGGTCAACGACAATACCTACACCAATGTCATGGCGCGGTTTAACCTGCGGCGTTCGGCCCAGCTGCTCGGCGAATTGGCTGCTCGGCGCCCGGAATTCTATGCGCAACTGGCGCAACGCCTGGAACTGGACGATTCCGAAATCGATACCTGGCTGGTGGCTGCCGAGCGAATCCATATCCCATATTCGGATGCGGTAGGAATCCACCCGCAGGATGACCATTTTCTGAACCGTGAGGTTTGGGATTTAGCGGCTAGTGGCGCTGATAAGCGTCCGTTGCTGCTGCATTACCACCCGTTGGTGATTTACCGTTTCCAAGTCATTAAGCAAGCCGATACGGTGCTCGCGCTCTGGCTGCGTTCCAGTGATTTCACCGCGGAGCAAAAGCTCGCTGATTTCAACTATTATGACCCGTTGACTACCGGGGACTCGACGCTTTCGGCGACTGTACAGTCAATTCTTGCGGCCGAGGTCGGCTATCGTGACCTGGCTTTTGACTACTTTGAGCATGCGCTGAATGTTGATCTGGAAAATCTTCATGGAAATACCGCTGACGGGGTGCATGTGGCTTCCACCGGTGGTGTGTGGGCAGCGCTGGTCAACGGGTTCGCTGGGCTGCGCGATGATAATCAAAAGTTGGAATTTGACCCGCGGTTGCCACAGGTTTGGAGATCGATTGCTTTCCAACTGATATTCAACGGTTCGGTGATCAAGGTGCGGCTTGAATCTACGTGGATTGAGTTCACCCTGGCCGGAGCGCAGCAACAAAGCGTCTGGGTGCGAGGCCAAGAGATTGTGCTGCAGCCAGGACAGAGCCAGCAGGTGCCGCTTGCCGATCAAGGCCCGCAACTTTCCGGGCGGCCCAGCTTGGACCATGTGCTCTCCTTGCAGCGTGACGCTGGAGTGGATATACCGCATAAGCCGTGGAAATAGGAAAAAGCGGGTGGGCACCGAATGGTGCTCTCCCGGCTTTTTCCTCCTGAAGGGTTCTGCGTGTATTACAGGGTCATCTCTTCGAGCTGGCGGCCCTTGGTCTCCTTGACCATGAAGATCACGAAAATCAGCGAGAGCAATGCGAAGAAGGCGTAAATGCCGTAGGCCAATGCCAGTCCGGCCTCGGCCAGCGAAGGGAAGGTAGTGGATACGGCAAAGTTCGCTATCCACTGAGCGGAGGCGGCCACACCGAGAGCCAGCGCGCGGATGGAGTTCGGGAAGATCTCGCCGAGCAAGACCCAAACCGCAGGGCCCCAGGTCGCTCCGAAACCGACCACAAACAGGTTCGCGGAGACCAACGCGATGATGCCCCAGTTGCCAGGCAGCCATACGGTCCCGTCAATGGTGACCGACTGCGCGAATGCGATAGCCATCATGCCCAAAGACAAGGTCATGAGCGTGGAGCCGATCATCAGGAGCAGCTTGCGGCCTAAGACGTCGATCAACAGCACCGCAATGATGGTCGCCAGCACGTTGGTCACCGAGGTAATCAGCGAGATGGTGAACGAGTCAGACTCTGCGAAACCGACGGACTTCCACAGTGTGGTGGAGTAGTAGAAGATCACGTTGATGCCGACAAACTGCTGGAAGACCGAGAGCAGAATGCCCACCCAGACCAGTGGATGGAAGCCGAAACGGCCCATGAGATCTTTGAACACCTGGCGGCGTTCGACGTGCACGGTGGTACGAATTTCTTCGATTTTAGCTTCCGTAGCTTGACCTGGATCCATGCCCATATCGCGGGTGAGGATGGTGGCTGCTTCAACAAAACGGCCACGTTCAACCAGGTAACGCGGGGATTCTGGCAGGCGCAGCGCAAGCAGCCCGTAAATGATCGCCGGGATCGCCAAGGACAGGTACATCCAGCGCCAGGCGGCTAAGCCGAGCCAGCCAATAGCATCTGCCGAACCCATGACAAAGACCAGCAGCGCACTGATCAAGAAGGCCACGAAGATACCTAGCACGATAGCCATCTGCTGCATGGAGCCCAAGCGTCCGCGGTGCTGTGCCGGAGAGATCTCGGCGATGTAGGCCGGAGCGATGACCGAGGCGAAGCCGACGCCGATGCCGCCGACGATGCGCCAGATGATCAGGTCGACCTCGCTGAAGCAAAGGCCGCAGCCCAGCGCGGAAACCAGAAGCATCGCGGAGGCAATCACCATGGTGCGCACGCGGCCGACGCGTTCGGAGACCATTCCGGCGATCCAAGCACCGATAGCCGCACCGAGCAGGGCGCAAGACACGGTGAAGCCAATGGTCACCGCGTTGAGCCCGAATTCGTGTTCCACGGCGTCTACCGTGCCGTTAACAATTGAAGAATCATAGCCGAAAACAAAACCGCCAAGGGCAGCGCCGAGGGCTATGAAGATGAGTCGCGCGGAGATCTTTCCGTCAGATGTAGTCGCAGTCACAAGCATTCATGCTATCGCCAATAGGCACTGCGACAAAGAGCTTTGGCTCGTTTTTATGATCAATAAGAGCTCTTGGATGCCATTGGTGCCATGAATAGGAAAGAATCCTTACAATTTGCCTCCGCGCTTCTCCGAATCCCTGCAGACCAACCCCGAATTCATGCGGAAATCCCTCATGCGGGCAAAACCCGCAATCGGTTTCGAAAAAAGAAAACCGGCACCGTGAGCTTTGCCACAGCGCCGGTTAGCGAAGCCGTTTACAGCTACGCATCAACCTCTGCCAGAACGGTCCCGCGAAGTTTCGCCACGGTGCTCATCAGATGGAAAACGACCAGTGTAGCGATCGTGCCCAGGGCAATGCCGCCCATCTGGAACTGTCCAAAGACCAAGTCCTGGGTCACTGCGATTGCAATGATCAGGCCGGTGCCGGCGGTCATCAGGTTGATCGGGTTGCCGAAATCAACCTTCGCCTCGATCCACAAGCGGGCGCCGACGATACCAATCATGCCGTACAGCACGATCCCCAGTCCGCCGATGACTCCTACCGGGACGGTGTTGATCAACGCGCCGAATTTCGGCAGGAAGGCCAATGCCATGGCCGCAAGTGCGGCCACCCAATAAGCCGCGGTGGAATATACCCGCGAGGCAGCCATGACGCCGATGTTTTCGGCATAGGTAGTCGTCGCCGAACCGCCGCCGACGCCTGCCACCACGGTGCCGATGCCGTCGGCCATCAAGGCGCGGCCGTTGAATTTCGACAAGTCCTTGCCGGTCATCAGGCCTACGGTGCGCACGTGGCCGATATTCTCCGCAATCAACACGAAGACCGCAGGCAAGAACATCAGCGCCACATTGAAGTCGAAACTCGGAGTGTGGAATGCGGGCAGGCCCAGCCAGGCTGCCTGGCCTACCGGGGTGAAATCCACCTGACCCTGAACCAGTGCAATTAAGTACCCGATGACCAGGCCCACCAAAATGGACAAGCGGCCCAGCAAGCCTTTAAACGCAACGGTAGCCAGCACCACCGCGAGCACGGTCAAGAAGGTGGTGGCCGGAAAGTCGCGCATCGGCGCAAGGGTAGCGCTGGCCAGGTTCAGCCCGATCAGCGCGACGATGGTTCCCATCACCACCGGGGGCATGAGTGCATGAATCCAGCGGGTGCCGGTCTTCGCTACGATCACTCCGACGATAAAGAGGGCTGTGCCGGTCATCACAATGCCGCCCAGCGCCGCAGAGAAATCATCACCGACGGTAGAAGCGGTCACCGGGGCAATGAGNNGTGCGAAAGAGGAACCCAAATAGCTAGGCACCTTATTCTTGGTCATCAGCAAGAAGATGATGGTCGCGACACCGGTAAACAGCAAGGTCGTAGTGACCGGGAAACCGGTCAAGGTGGGCACCAGAATGCTGGCGCCAAACATCGCCAGAATGTGCTGAACACCGATGGAAATGGTCTGTGGCCAATGCAGCCGCTCATCCGGGGCAACAACCTCACCGTCGTTGATGGTCTTCCCGTTGCCGTGAATGCTCCACTTCATGCGTTCCTCCAGTATCCGGGCCCGCGTCTAGGCCGTAGAGAATTCTACGCCCTGCAGATGCGCCTGCGCGAAGAATGACAGCTCATGTTCGGCCGAACGCCTGAACGCATCCCACATCCGGTTCCGGGTACTGCGGTCCGCGAGGTGCCAGGCCTCGGCCACCAGCTCAATTGCCTGCGCCGTGGCCGCATCAAATTCGGCCGAACTATAGGTGGAAAGCCAGCTCCCATACCGATGACCGGGATGGTTCGCGGCACTGAGCCGGTGGCCGATGTCCTGATAGATCCAATAGCACGGCAGAATCGCGGCGATCAGTTCCGCGTAGTTTCCTGCGCAGGAACTGAGGTGGTTGACGTAGTTCAACGTGGTGGCACTGGGTTCCGGAGAGAGATTACGCAATTCACTGCGGTGCAGCTGCAATTCATCTTCCAAGATCCCCTGCGCGCCCTGAGCCCAGAACCGTTGCGCTTCGATGCCAGGGGCCAGCGTACTGGCCTGCGTCAGAACCTGCGCATAGCGCTGCAGATAGAGGGCATCTTGTGCCAGGTAGTATTCGAACCGCCCACGCTCCAAGGTTCCCGCCGAGAGCTGGGTAATGAACTCCAGCTCATCGATTCCTGCACGCAGCTCAGCGAGATCTTCCCACCACTGCACCATGGGATTGTGCGAGGCCTGCGGGAGCAGCGCGGCGAAGTGATTCACCGGGCCGTGCCCACTGCCTACGTTGAGCTCATCGGCCGCGGCAATCGCCGCATGAAGGTAGTCCTTGGCTGCTCCCAGTGCGGCGGCCCAATCGCCGAGCAGGGCATACTGTGCGGCCAGTGCGCTGGATAGGGTGCAACCGGTACCGTGGGTGTTTTTGGTGGCCAGCCGTTGCCCGTCAAAACTGGCGATCAACCCCTTGGGGCCAACCAGTGCGTCGGGGCACCTTTCACCGGGAAGATGCCCGCCCTTTGCCACCACCAGCACCGAGTATTTAGCCGCCAGACGTCCAGACTGCGCCACCAGCTCTTCCCAGCTGCGCACCGGTTCCTCGCCGAGCAACGCGGCAAGTTCCGCGGTATTCGGGGTGAGCACATCTGCCCGGGTTAACAACGTGTCCAAGGCCGCATCGCTTTCCAGCAGCCGGTCCCCGCTGGTGGCGATCATGACCGGATCCAAAACCACCGGAGCA
>DNHA01000333.1:0-2850 GCA_003486025.1 Micrococcaceae bacterium
CGGGTCCCGGCACCGCGCGGTTCGCTCATTGCCTTGCACCACCCGCCGGTGGATTCCCTCAATGCGCAGATGGCCGGACGCGGGCTGGCGAATCCCGAAGAGCTCGCGCTGGTACTCAGCGGCAGTGACGTGCGCGGCATCCTCTGCGGGCATTTTCACCAAGCCGGCGTGGGACAGCTCAAAGGCACCAACGTCTATCTGGCGCCGGCAACCTCGTACAACACCGACGTCTACGCACCGCAGCAGATTCTCAGCGGGCCGGAGGGGTCCTGGTTCTCGCTGCTCCAGATCGATTCGCACTCCATGAGCAGCACCGCGATCCCGGTACGCCACGGATCGCGCAAACCCAAAAACCAGCAGGCAAGCAGCACAAAAAACGCAACACGCGCCAGAATTCCGGCGCATTCGAAAGGCAGAACACCATGAATGCAGCAGAACTCATCTTCGTGAGGCACGGAGAAACCGAATCAAACCGGGCAGGACGCCTGCAAGGGCGCAGCGACCTGCCGATGAATGAGACCGGACGCCGGCAGGCAGCCGGGGCAGCAATGGAACTTGCCGGAACCGGCCCCTGGGATGCGGTGGTCTCTTCGCCGCTGTTCCGTGCCCGCCAATCCGCGCAGATCATCGCGGATCTGCTCGGCGCTCCGCGCGTGCAGGAGTTTCCGGAACTGATGGAGCGCGATTACGGCGATGCGGAGGGCACCGTCGTCACCGGATTGAGCGAGGACAATGTGCGACGGCTCATGGACCTGGGGGAGAGCGAAGAACATCTGGTGGAACGCGCCATCAACGTGCTGTTCAAGATCAGCGTGCAGCACCCGGGCCAGCGTGTGGTGGTGGTCAGCCACGGCTCGCTGATCCGTTCGGTGCTCAGCGCCTTGCATGGAACCCGCCATGAGTGGGTGCCCAACGGCCAGATCCTGCGTGTGGAAACCGAGCTGCTGACAGATCATGTGGCTCGCGAGCCGCTGTGGCACTAAGCAGAGCAAACCGCAAAGAACCCGCGTTGAAGTTCAACGCGGGTTCTTTGCGTCAACGACGCTAGCGGTGCGCGATTAGAGCGAACGCAGCACTACTGCGGTGCCCTGGCCGCCGCCGCCGCAGATGCCTACCGCACCCAGCGACCCGGAACCGAGCTCCTGGAGCTGGCGGGCCAGGGTGCCGATGATGCGTGCACCGGAAGCTCCGATGGGGTGGCCCAGCGCGATGGCTCCACCGTGCGGGTTCACGATCTCGGGGTTGATCCCCAAGGTGGCGGTGGACTGCACGGCGACGGCCGCGAAGGCCTCATTGATCTCGACCACCTGCAGGTCCGCAGCCTTAGCCTGCGCCTTGGCCAGCGCGGCATTGATGGCGTTGGAAGGCTGATCATGCAAGGTGCGGTCCGGTCCCGCAACAAATGCGTGGGACAGGATCTCGGCTAAGGGCGTGAGCCCCAGGCGCTTGACCGCCGCATCCGAAGCGAGCACCACCGCTGCCGCGCCGTCGGTGATCTGCGAGGAGTTGCCCGCGGTGACCGTGCCTTCCTTGGCGAAGGCGGCACGCAAACCGCCCAGGGATTCAACGGTGGTCTGCGGGCGGATTCCATCATCGCTGCGGTGCACGGTCTCGCCCTTGCGGGTGGTGATCGTGAACGGTGCGATCTCGCCGGCGAAAAATTCTTCGGACGCGGCAGCGCGCTGGTGCGAGTGCGCCGCGACGGTGTCCTGGGATTCGCGGTCCAGCTTCAGGGTGGTGTTGTGTTCCTCGGTGGATACACCCATGGAGCGCTTCTCGTGGGCGTCGGTGAGCCCGTCGTACTCCAGCGTGTCGATCATTTCGATGGCGCCGTACTTGGTGCCGGCGCGGGCGCGCTGCACATGCGGGGCCAAGGACATCGACTCCTGGCCGACCGCCAGGACCACGTCAACCTCGCCGCTGCTGATCAGCCGTTCGCCGGCCACTACCGCTTCGGCGCCGGAAAGGCAGACCGCGTTGAGCGTGATCGCCGGGACATCGAGCCCAATGCCTGCACCGATGGAGGTCTGCCGTGCCGGGTTCTGTCCGGCACCGGCCTGCAGCACCTGGCCGGCAAAAACGCGCTGCACTTCGCTCGGGTCAACTCCGGCACGTTCCAATGCCGCCTTGGCGGCGTGCGCGCCCAGCTCGGTGGCCGGAATCGCCGCCAGTGCACCGTTGAATTTCATGAAAGGGGTGCGTGCGTAACCTACAATTTTAACGCTCATGGGGTGAGGTCCTCCTGGAGTTCTACGGTGAATTTCGCTGCGGTGATGTCCTTGATGCTGTCCGGGGTTTCCCCTGGCGCCACCTGGCGCAACACCAGTGTGGCATTAATGATGTCAAAAACCGCGCGGTCGGTGATGATGCGATCCACTACGCCTACGCCGGTCAGCGGAAGATCGCAGGACTCGACGATCTTCGAGGTGCCATCCTTGGCGACGTGGTCGGTGAGCACAATGACCCGCGGGGTGCCGGCGACCAGATCCATGGCGCCGCCCATGCCCTTGACCAGTTTGCCCGGGATGGTCCAGTTGGCCAGATCGCCGTTGGCGGCGACCTGCAAGGCACCTAAAATCGCGGTTTGCACATGCCCGCCGCGGATCATGCCGAAGGAGGTGGCCGAGTCGAAGAAGCTGCCACCGGGCAGGATCGTGACCGTCTGCTTGCCCGCATTGATCAGGTCCGCGTCTTCCTCTCCTTCGAAGGGGAAGGGACCCATGCCCAGCAGCCCGTTTTCGCTTTGCAGCTTCACCGAGACGCCTTCTGGCAGGTTGTTGGCGACCAAGGTGGGGATGCCGATGCCGAGGTTCACATACTGTCCGTCGGTTAGTTCACTGGCGGCCAGGG
>DNHA01000333.1:2858-8464 GCA_003486025.1 Micrococcaceae bacterium
GGCCATTTGATCTCTGCTCCACATGATTAGGCCTCCTGCTTGGGACGGACGGTGCGCTGTTCGATGTCTTTGACGTCGTCGGTGTCGACGAGGGTCTTCACGAAAATTCCGGGAGTTTCCACCAATGATGGGTCAAGGTAGCCGTCAACGATTTCCTCTGCCTCGGCGAAGGTGTGCTTGCCGGACATGGCAACCAGCGGGTTGAAGTTCTTCGAGGTCATCCGGTAGCGCAGGTTGCCTTCGCTATCGGCTTGGTGCGCACGCACCAGGGCGATGTCTGCGACGATCCCGCGCTCTAAAATGGCAGGTTTGCCGTCGAATTCCATCACCTCTTTGCCCTCGGCCACCGGGGTGCCCACGCCGGTCGGCGTGTAGAAGGCAGGTACTCCCACGCCGCCTGCACGCAGCCGTTCGGCGAGCGTGCCCTGCGGTACAAATTCAACCTCCAGGTCACCGTTGAGGAACTGCTGGGCGAAGAGCTTGTTTTCCCCTACATAGGAGGCGAGTACCTTGGCCACCTGCTTGTTTTCCAGCAGGACTCCTAAGCCCTTGCCGTCAACGCCCATATTGTTGGAAACAATGGTCAGGTTCTTGGCGTTCGAATCGCGCAGCGCGGTGATCAGCCGGTTGGGGATTCCGCTCAGTCCAAAGCCGCCCACGGCAATGACCATTCCATCTTTGACCACCGCAGCGAGTTCCCGCGCAGCGTCCTCACGATACTTCGTTGACATCGTTGTACCCCATCCGTCCACAATATGGATTTGAGTGTTGCTTAACTTAGACCGTAGTAACTCCAAGTCGATAGCTCAATACTTCTGCGCGAACTGCTCAATATTGCTCGATAGGTGATGAACTGCCGGTAAATCGTTCATAATGTGGATATGAGCAAAACTCCTGCCGGTGCCCAGGTCGTCGGACGCTTGGCTGCGGTACTGCGAACGGTCAGCACCTCGATGCCCCAAGGCATCACCACCACGCAGGCAGCCCGGGATACCGGATTAGCCAGGCCCACCGTGCACCGCCTGCTCTCGGCCCTGACCGCCGAAGGATTCTGCGATCATGACCACCAGGCCGGGCGCTGGCTGCTAGGCCCGGAACTGTATCTGATGGGTGCGGTCGCCGCAGAACGCTACGACATCAGCGAACTGGCTCGCGTCCATGTCGCGGCGCTCGCCGAAGAAACCGGAGAGAGCGCATTTCTTTCCGCCCGCCGGGGAGATGAAACAGTCTGCCTATTGCGTCAAGATGGCGCCTTCCCGATCCGTTCCTTTGTGCTCTATGAAGGGCGGCGCTTTCCCTTAGGCGTAGCCTCGGCAGGAATTGCCATCTTGGCCTTCCTCCCCGAAGAAGCCATCGAGCGGTATCTGGAATCCAGCAAGCTGGTTGCCGAATATGGCCAGGCGCACGGTACCGAGCAGGTGCGCAGCAAGATCGAGCAGACCCGGACGCTGGGGTATTCACTGAACCCCGGATTTNNGATTGATCGTCGAGGGCAGTTGGGGGATTGGCGCCGCGGTTTTTGACGCTTCCGGGCAGCCCGCCTGGGCTTTGAGCTTGACCGGCATCGAATCGCGTTTTGACCTCCAGCGGCAAGCTACCTTGGGCCAGCTGCTGCTGCGGCACGCACATGAGCTCAGTACAAAGCTGTCCGCCCGGCGGTCCTAAGGATTGGGCTGCGCCAAGAATTTGAGCAGGCAGATCTCGTACGAGTCGAAAAAATCGCGTGTCCTGGTGTGGCTCACGGATCGGCGCAACGCTGAGAGCCGTTCTTCATCCTGCGCCAGGTCGATGACTTGTGGAGCAATGTAGGAGCTGCGCGCAATGGCCGCGGTGTTCCCCAACTTCTCAGCTGCGCCTTGCACCGCGTCGGAGAGGCCCGTTTCCGCGCCGTGCTGAAGCAGGATTTCAAAGGCCGCCCGGGTACCGCCCCACGTTCTGAAATCCTTGGCGGTTAACCTTTCACCAAGGTATTCGCCGAGATAGTCATTAACATGATGTGCCCGGACACTGTGCAGCTTGCCCTGCGGATCAGGGAATCTGAAGATCTCGTAGCCCTGCGTTTGCCGCAGTTCAGCCATGAACCGACGCAGCTGGGGGTCGGTGATGTGCACCTGATGGGTGATGCCGCTCTTGCCAGGAAAGCTGAGGTCCACCGAATGCGCGTTGACCGTGACATGCTTGCGGCGCAACGTCGTGGCCCCATAGCTCTGGTATTCGCGGGCGTACTGCTCGTTGCCCACGCGCAGAAGATGCTGATCGAGCAGACGCACGACGCAGGCCACCACCTTTTCCTTGCAGAGGGTGCGCCGGGACAGATCTGCTGCCACACGCTGGCGCAGCTCTTCCAGAGCTTGGCCGAACGGAACTAATCTGTCGAACTTCGCCGCCTCCTGCTGGGCGCGGAATGCTTGATGATAGATGATCTGGGTGCGCCCTGCCTCGTCCACGCCACGCGCCTGGACCTGCGACCTTTCGCCGCGGGCGATTTCTACTTGCTCCCACGCGGGAGGTATCGCCAGAGAGCTGATCCGGTCAATGATCCCAGGGTCTGTGAGCTTCTGCGCTTGGTCGAAGTATTGGAATCCGCCGCGCGTGCGCACGCGGGAAATTGGCAGCGAACGCCGCTTCGTCCTCGATGGACTATTCATCATTCCTCGCACTGGTAAATCACCTTTGACTGGTGAACCATTCTAGAGCCGGACCGAACTTTGCAGACGGCGGCTCAGGCAAGTCCCAGAATCGGTGAAACACCCAGAAGATAACTTGTGCTTAATCGGAGTCGGACGGCCACTCTGCGGTAACGTTCACAAGGGACCGACCGATTCTCACGGAAAGCTTGTGTTGATGAACAACCTACCGCAAGGATTGTTGACACCGCAGATCTTGGTGGAGCTCGATGTTCTTGAAAGGAATATTGAGCGCGTAGCAAGGACCGTGTCCGGCAAGGGGCTGGCACTGCGCCCGCACGCCAAGACGCATAAGATGCACGAGATCGCCGGGCGTCAATTGGAGGCGGGAGCCGTGGGGCTGACCGTTGCCACTATCGGCGAGGCGCTGACTTTTGCACTGCATGGCGTGGGGGATCTTTTTGTGGCCTACCCACTGTGGATTTCCGACGCCCAAGCCAAGCGGATCCGCGAATTATTAAGCTACGTCAAACTTTCCCTCGGTACCGATTCAATTGCCGCCGTGCAGCAGCTTGCCCGCCAGCTCGCAGATAAAAAAGACAAGCTTGGGCTGATGATCGAGATCGACAGCGGACATCATCGCAGCGGTGTAGTGCCCGGAGAAGCGCTGGGCATTGCCCGGGCCGCTCGTGACGCTGGGCTGAATGTCATCGGAATCTTCACCTTCCCGGGCCACAGCTATGCCCCGGGAAAACCCCAAGAAGCCACTGCCCAAGAGCAGCATGCGCTTGGTGAGGCGGCCGCGTTATTGCGCGCCGACGGCTTCGAACTCAAACGCATCAGCGGGGGATCAACGCCCACCGCGGAACTGGCGAATAATGATCTGCTCACCGAGGTGCGTCCCGGAGTGTATGTCTTCGGCGATGCGCAGCAGTTTGAGCTGGGACGCTGCCGGTGGGAGGACATCGCACTGAGTGTAGCTTCCACGGTGATCAGCCGCCATGAGGGTGATGAGCAGAACCCGCGCCGGATCGTGGTGGATGCAGGCAGTAAAATTCTTGGCTCGGACCGCCCTGTTTGGGCTACCGGCTTCGGCCGGATCCTTGAAAATCCGGAGGCACGGATCAGCGCTATCTCCGAACACCACGCAACCGTCATCTGGCCCGAGGGGCAACCGCTTCCGGAGCATGGGCAGCAGCTGCGGGTTATTCCCAACCATGTGTGCGTGGCAGTGAATCTGGTCGATCAGGTGTGCGTAGTGCGCGATGGCGAAGTGCTCGAACACTGGGATGTGGCCGCGCGCGGGTTGAACTTCTAGGGAGTCCACTTAGTTGCCGAGGCGAGGGCTGCATGAAGTTCGGTACCGCAGGCTTCATCGATCAGTTCCCTGTCACCGACGACCACCAGCAAACTCCGGGCGCGCGAGAGTCCCACGTAGAGCTGCTCGACCGCACGCGACATATCTTTGAACCCGTTGACGCACAGCACCACGACCGACCGTTCCAGACCTTTAAAGCCGAGCACATGCCCGTAGAATTCTTCCTCATTCGCGTGGAAGGCCGGCCAGTATGCTGAATCAATGGTGTTCAGGTCGTAGTGTTCCTGGTGGATTGGATGGCGTCGGTTGGTGGTGAGCAGCGCAATCTGGTTGTTCGCCCACCCCTCCTCGATCAGCGGATCGACACAGTCCGAGGCGAGCTCTACCGCGTCCTCGGTGGCGCAGGAAACGAAACGTACCGGCATGCCTTGGCCGCCGCGGGGTTTAACTTGATCTCCGGCGAGATTCTTGAAGGTCTGCGCAATGCGCCGGGTGTTGCGCAGGTTGTCATCCACATGTATTGGAACCAGCGGGGCCGCGGGGCCGAAGCTTGCGCCTAAGTCCTCACCGTTCCAGCGCCGGTATACGTTTTGCCGCACATCCATGAAGGCATAAATTTTGCCCTGCAACGGGTCTTTGGTGCAGGCCAGCAGCGCTTCCCACCACTGCGGTGCAAAGTCCTGGGCCTCATCGACGATGATCGCGTCCAGCTTCTGCGCTTCGGGCAGTTCCAGCGCCAGCTCCCGCAAAATCCGGGGCATCTGCACGTCAAAATAGTCTTGTCCGGTGCCATCGGGCACCCCGAGGCTGCGCGCGTACTCGTGGAACTCGCCCACATGTACGGGCTTATTCTGTCGCCAGGAGCCGACCTGCTTTTTAAGGTAGTGGCCTAGACCCTTGTTGTAGCAAAAGAGCCCGACCCGTTCGTTGTCCTTGGCCAGCTGCTTCGCCTTTTCAACCGCCATCCAGGTTTTACCGCTGCCGGCGCCTCCGATAAACCTTACCCGGGGAAGCGACCGCGTGGCGCCAAGCAAAATAGCTTGGCGTGCGGTGAGGTGCTCTTGGAGATCCTCATTCTCCAACGCCTCGGAGGTCTGTAAATGCTCGGGGGCAAAGTCGGCGGCGAGATGCCGGCTGATGCGGTCCGCAAAGGCGGGCGCCAGGGCGGAATAGCCGCCACCTTGTTCCTGGATCGCGCGGCGCACCGCATCCGCGCTGTGCTTGAGATCGTTTTGATCCAGCAAGAGATCCCGGGGAAGATCTGCCTTCGCCCAATGAGCTGGAACTTCGGTGTAAGGCAGGCAGACGATGTGGGCAAAACGGCTGTTCAAGGGGGTGCCGGTCTGCTCAGCTATCCACTTCTTGAACGCATGGGAGGCGCTTTGCACCTGAGCCATCGGGTCTTTCATCGGGTGCCGGCCCTTGGCGTCGGACTGATACCAGGCGCCATTTTCCACACCGACCAACCCGCCCTTGACCTCGATGGCTGCCAGTCCGACTCCGGGCCACAAGATGAGCAGGTCGATCTCGTGCTCCACGGCACCGTGGCGCACCGCTACCGAATGGGCGAGCACCGCGTCATCGGGCAATGAGAGCCGCAAGTGCTCCCACACCGCCTTTTCTGCTGACTGGCCATCTGAAAATTCGGGCTCCTGCGGAAT
>DNHA01000101.1 GCA_003486025.1 Micrococcaceae bacterium
TCTGCACGATATCATTCAGGCGAGTTTCGACTGGTACGACGGACATCTCCACGAATTCCGCTCCGGGGGATATCAAGGCACCAGCTATGGGCCCGAAATTGAGGAGATGGAATACGACGAAGTCGAGGATGCTTTCCTTGTTTCCGAACTACTCAAGGCAGAGAAAGACCGCCTGGATTACGCGTACGACTTTGGCGACGGCTGGGAGGTGCGCATTGATGTAGAGAAGGTCCTCGACTCTGCCGAAGGACAGCTTCCCCGGTGTACCGGAGGTCGCCGTATGGCGCCCATCGAAGACAGCGGTGGCCCCTGGGGTTGGGCAGAAATGCTCAAAGCCATGAACGACTCAGCTCATGCAGAACATGGCGAAGTCTCTGAATGGTTCGAAGAGATGGGTATGGACGAAATTGATCCTGCGGCGTTTAGCATCGAGGAAATCAACGAGGCCCTGGAACTCGAGTTCTGACTTCTAAAACAGCAGAGAAAAAATAAAGTTCCCCATTGGCGACATCAAGTTCTGATGCCCCCAATGGGGAACGAATGCGCTTATGGGTTGGTTATCGCTGGGATTCTTCGGGAATGACATCTGTTGCCGGACCAGCGGGGGTTGCCCCACCTTCATCGGTCCAGTCATGTCCCGCTTCATCGGAAAGCGCGGGATCCGAAATGTGATCCTCCAGCGTCTGATCCGAAGTATCGGTGGAATTCGTTGGGACGCTTTCTTTCATACATCTCCCTATGCTCGAACTTCCGCCGCCAACCTCTTGCCTGCCACTAATGGCCAAGGACTAAGGGGTCGAGCGATCCTTACCCGGCTAATCTAGCACTGCACTGCGAAGTATGCGAGTGTTCTAAGAAAGCTCTCAGCTAACTGATCAGCAGCGTGTGGATATTGCCGTAGTGACCGCGAGGTTCGATCCGCATCACCAGCGCAGTGGTAGCTTGTAGATGAATCGGGGAAAACCATAAGCCTTGGACTTCCTCATTGGCCGGAATGCGGAGAGCCAGGCAAAGGGGACACATGATGGAAGCAACGCCAGAAACCGATATGAGCGATCTCGGGATTGCCTCGCGGGCGGTGCTCAAGCCAATATCCGAGATTGCACAGCGTGCGGGAATCCCGGATATAGCCGTTGAATCCTATGGCAGGTACAAAGCCAAAGTGGACCCGTCACTTTTGACGGCTCGCGGAGACCGGCCGGGAAAGGTGATCCTGGTCAGCGGCATGTCACCAACTCCCGCTGGTGAAGGTAAATCAACCATGGTGGTGGGCTTAGGCGATGCTTTAACCACCGCCGGAAGCAAAACCATCATCGCCTTGCGCGAACCTTCTGTGGGCCCAAGCTTCGGGATGAAGGGCGGAGCCACCGGCGGCGGCTACTCGCAGGTGCTGCCCATGGATGAAATCAACTTGCACTTCACCGGGGATTTCCATGCCATCACCAGCGCCAACAATCTGTTGATGGCACTGGTTGACAACCACCTGCAGCAGGGAAACACGCTGGGTCTTGATCCACAGCGGATCACCTTTAAACGTGTGACGGATATGAACGACCGCGCGTTGCGCCATGTGGTGATCGGGCTTGGAGCGGTGACCGATGGGGTGCCAAGGGAAACCGGATTTGAGATCACCGCGGCTTCCGAGGTGATGGCGGTCTTCTGCCTGGCCACCGGGCTGTCGGATCTGCGCGCCCGATTGGGCCGGATGACCATTGGTTACAGCTATGCCAAGGCTCCGGTCACAGTTGATGATCTGGGGGCCGCCGGCGCCATGGCGCTGCTGCTCAAGGACGCTATCAAGCCCAATCTGGTGCAGACCATCGGTGGCACGCCCGCGTTCATCCACGGCGGGCCGTTCGCCAACATTGCCCACGGTTGCAACTCGGCCATCGCCACCAATACCGCCCGAGCGCTCGCCGATGTTGTGGTGACCGAAGCAGGTTTCGGCACCGACCTGGGTGCCGAGAAATTCATGGACATTAAATCCCGCTATGCCGGATGCGCACCGGACACGGTGGTAATCGTCGCGACAATCCGCGCGCTGAAAATGCACGGGTCAGTAGCCAAAGATGAGCTGGGTCAAGAAAATGTTGAGGCGGTCCGCGCTGGACTGCCGAATCTCGCGCGGCATGTCTCGAATATCAAGAAGTTCGGCATCCAGCCGGTCATTGGCATCAACCAGTTCACCAAGGATACCGAGGCCGAACTGGCCGTGGTCATGCAGTGGGCGCAGGCTCACGGCGTTGAATGCGCAGTCGCGGACGTGTGGGGTCAGGGCGGTCAAGGTGCCAGCGATTTGGCCTCCGCGGTTTTGAGGGCCATCGAGGAGCCAAATAATTACGCGGAACTGTATGAGTTGCAGCTGCCCGTCGAGGAGAAGATTGCTACCGTGGTGCGCGAGATGTATGGAGCAGCCGGGGTGGAATACTCGGCCAAAGCTAAGCGGGTACTTGAACAGATCCACGCCAACGGATGGGACCAGCTACCGGTATGCATAGCTAAAACCCAGTACTCCTTCTCCGATGACCCAAGTCTTCTAGGTGACCCCGGGGGTTTTACGCTCCAGGTGCGTGAGTTGATTCCTAAGACCGGTGCTGGCTTTATCGTGGCCATCACCGGAACGCTGACAACCATGCCAGGTCTTCCCAAGGTACCCGCTGCCATGCACATGGATGTTGATGGCAGCGGGAACGCGGTGGGGCTGTCCTAGGAGGGCAGCTCCACCGGGTGCCGTGAATAGAGCGGACAGGCGCCAAGCACGGTTGAATTGAAAGCCATCGAAAATCGCTGTGCTTTGCGTTAGAACCGTCGCTGCACGAACACCACTGTGTCCTGAAGCGTCGCCGGGTTCCCCTCCGGGTCGGTGATGGGGCGTTCGGAGATTTCTGCCCGGAGGATATTCCACTGCTGCGGATCCAAATCCAGTGCTGCTAGCTCGGATTCCGGGCTTGGGAAGGAATGCTGTGCCATGTGCTCATTGGTGCTCCATGACGGTGCAGCCGCGTGCGATACCGCCAGCAGGTGTCCGCCGGGAGCTACTAAGGATGCGGCGCTCTGCAGAGTTTCGGCGCGCGGAAATTCGAAAGGCGCCTGGAAGAAGCTCAAGGTCACCAGATCGAATTGTTCATCGGTAGTCCATGCGGTGAGGTCTGCGGTGATGAAGCGGGCCTGCTGTTCACTGAAGTCATGCTTGGCTGCATCTGCCTGTGCGCGTTTGACCGCGGTGGCGGAAATGTCCACGCCACTGGCTTTCCAGCCCTTGCTGGCTAGCCACAAGACATCGGCCCCTTCGCCGCAGCCGAAGTCCAGGCTCCTGCCCATGGGAAGACCTGCGACGGTATCGGCCAGCACCTTATTAACGTTTCCAGACCAGACGCGCTCGGACTGACCGTAGTGGTTTTCCCAGAAGGCTACGTGATCGGTCTCGGTCTGGTGGTGATGTGAATGCATGGGTTCCCCGCTCTGAATTTTAATGACCTGTTTCTTCAACTCTAGGGCGCAATCTCCGCTTGTTCACCTCACTTTGCTTCTGACGCAAACATTGGAAGTGGTCGAGGAAATCACATGATTCCCTATCCTCTGAAGCAGACGTGTATTGCTGGTGCACCGTAGGCTTGAGGTAAGCAATTCCGCACAGATCTCGAGGACATTTCATGGCTGGCAAGAAGAAACAGGGCAAGAAGAATTCCGGTGCAGGCAACCCTGCCAAGGCAGCGCAGCGCGGCCGCAGTGTATTTCGGATCCAGGCCGAAATTCTCATCGACTCGTTGCGTGAAGACTACGCGAAGTGGGTCACCGACACGGTGCCGTCCGTTGGCCAGGATGCAGCCGCACAGATTGCCGAAATTCAACTAGGCGTCGTGCGCTCCATCGGTGCCGAATATGCCGAACACGCGCGCAGTTCAAACCTGCACGATATTGAGCCAGAGCTCTTCGGCGAAGTGTTCGCTGAGTTCTTGGTCAATTTGCCCGAAGGCCTGGAGGCAGAGCCGATCTTCAGTGCTTGGCTTGAGTTCTTCGCTTACCAGCACGAGCGTGGCATCTGGGAAGGCGGCGAGGAAAATCTTTCCGAGCTGCGCGAACTGCTGGACGACGCACTTAAGGGTTTCGCCGAAGACGACGCGCAGCTTTGCCAGTTGCTTCGAGGCACCGATCTTTACACCAAGGTCAAGGCCTTCTCCGAGGCGCTGGGTGAGGGTGTGGACATCACCGCGTTTAGCGAAGCGGCCAACGAAGACCGCGTGCGGGTCATGGCGTCTGTAGGCGTTGATGCCGCGACGGTTCCGGTGGATGCGCCGGCCCCAGACGTATTCGCCCATGTGTGGAACGCCGCGATTCTCTCGGTGGTCGACCCATCGGAAGGACGGATCGTGCGTGATGACCAGGCCTTCGCCCGCCTGATTGAAGGCGAAGAATCCGAGAGCGCACAGCTGCTCTTTGAGATGGGTGTTGGGTGCGTGCAGAGCCATCTGGTACCAAACCAAGCCTTCACCGACCGCGATGAAGCCTACTTCTTGGTGCTCCGTAACCTGTTGGTCACCGCGGTCACCGGCCGCCCAGCAGATCTAGAGGCACTGCGCCGTAACTGCGGCCCGAAGAACTTCGACGCGGTCCTTCCCGAAGCTCGGCAGGCACTTGTCTCCTTGGAAGGCTTCGGGCTGCTTAAGGCCAAGGGCGAGGAATACGAAGTGGACGAGCGGCTGCTTCCGGTGATCTCTGCCGGCGTCAGCGAAGCCGAAAGCCTGATCGAAGAAACCGAATAAGCACCTACTTACTGGTTTCATCTTCTCGTGCGTAAGCGATGGCGATGAGTCGCCGCAAGACCGCCAGGTCGATGTCCTCAAGTTTTTTCACATAAACGCAACCTGCTCCCTCGGTGTATTTACCTAGCTGGGGGAGCAGTTGTGCACCTTCGGGCAGATCCTTGAGCCCATAAAGGGACTGCTGGGCCTTGCGTGGGGAAAATCCGGTCTTCGGCCAGATCCCGGTGTGCTTGGGATTCGACGGTGAAACGAAGGTGTATTGCCCGTAACCCACGATGGATGGACCCCACAGCACGGGCTGGTCGCCGGTAACTTGGGCGAAGATTTGCGCCAGGACCTGCGCGTCTTCGCGGCGTTTGAGTGGAGTGGCCGCGTTGATGAAATCTGCGGCATTAGCGTCGGTGGGCTGCGTTTTTGCGGTGCTCAATTTACGCTCTTTCTCCAGGCTGCCTAAGCGGGCTTGGCCTTGGGTGCGGATTTTAGATCACTGAATATTTCTGAAAGCCTGCGGTACTGTTTGCTGGCCAGGGCTAGCAGTGCCGCTAGCACCATGATCAGTCCTGCCACCAAGAAGATCAAGGCGATCCCGCGGGCTTCACCCTGGCCAACTAACCAGCCAAAGCTCGTCTGGCCGTTTTCGGTCCTCATGAACGGGATGATCAGGTATTGGGCCAGGGGAGCGATGAGGAACGCGGTGAGAGGTGCGGCCGCGGCCTCCAGCATCTGGGCGAAACCAAAGACGCGTCCTTGCCTCCTAAAAGGTACTACTTTCTGGATGACCGTCTGTTCCGAGGCCTCGACCGCGGGAATGAGCACCATATACAGCCAGATCCCCACCACGTAGAGCCAAGCCCACTCGCGGATGGTGAAAATCGCGCCCAATATCCCCATGGCCACCACGGCCAGAAGCAGTGTGCGGATCGGATTTTTGCCTAAACCAAATTTGGCAATCAGCAGACCTCCGATGACAAAACCGGTGGACGCCAGTCCGAAGACAATACCCCAGGCTTCCACGGACATGATGGTCAGGCCGTAGGGGTCCATCAAAGCCATGTACACGCCGCCGATGAAATTGTTAAACATCGAAAAGATAATCAATGCGAATAGTCCTGGGATCGCAAGCACAGTTGTGAAACCCATCTTCAAATCCGCGGTTCGTGAATGGCCTGGTTCGGTTTCCGGTGCTTCTTCGGGCAAGGAGATAGTTAACAGGTGGATCAGCGAGGCAAGGACTAACAAGATTGCCAGCAATAGTGTCCACCCCATGCCGAGCAACCCGATGGATAAACCGCTGAATACGCTGGTGGCAATGAACGCGATGCCTTGAACGGTGCCGACTAGGCCGTTGGCATTTGCATGTCGTTCTGGTGGGATCAGCAGTGTCACCGTGGTCGACAGGGCGATCCCGCGCATTTGTTCGACCACGGCACCAATGAGAATGACTGAGCAGAAGAGCCAGAACTGCCAACCGCCGATATCCAGTATCGCTTCGGTGGGCAGCCAGAGATAGATCAGTCCTGCCAGGGAGAAAAGGACCGCGGTGAATATCGCGGAAAAGAGAAAAATCGACTTCTTCTTGTGGTTGTCTACAAGCGTCCCGAAGAGCATCGAGAACGCGGCGATGAGCAGCATGAACGTGCCCCCGATAATGCCGGTGGCCATGACGTTTTCAGTCTCCAGATACACCCAGAAGGTTAATGCGAACCAAAGGTAGCTTGTCGTTAGATTGGCTACCGCCGTATTAACCAGAATATGCATGAAGGAGCGCTGCCCGCTATTACGCGCGGAGCTGGGCTGATCCTGTGTTTCGTTGCCTTGCACGTACTCTGGCATTTTGAGGTTCGCAATGAGTGGGCGGGACATGGTAGTGCGTAAAGGACATGATACGACCCGTGATGCTACCGCGGTAGTTATTTCAGAAATTTCTGTGACAAAACGAGTTCTGATGCTCGAATGAGCCACGGATAATTACGGTTAGGTCACTATTTGGATAAAACGAGTACGTCGGTTGAGTCAAGCGCTTAGACTGATGAATGTTTACGCGTTTATTCAGCAAACTCCGTCTCCCAAGACGCTAGTAAGGTTGTCGATTCGTAACTGCAGCCAATGTCTTTGTTTGAGATTCTTATTATGGAAAACGAGAATTTCTCTCAATAAAGTTCCGGAGAGGAACCATGTCCAAATACTTCCAAAGACTCGTGGGTCTTGCTGTCATCGCCATTGTCAGTCTTGCAGCGCTACTTATGTGGTGGGCTTTGAGCGCAACAGAAACGCCGGTCCTTTGGAAGCCGGTGGAGGTCCAACTGGCAGGGATCTGGTCTACGTTCTACAGTGCTGAACTTCCGAATACTGAAATCCTGTATTTTGCCGTGGCTATTGCCCTTTTCATGGTCGCCTTCGTCGTACTCAGCGAACGGTTGGTAACTCGACGCTTCCGCCGGACCCCGGTCGAAAAGACTTCGCGCCCGCTAGCCCCGCGAACAGTGATGGCCCGAACCCGCGGGGTCTATGCCGGACCGGTGACAGTCACGGTATTAATTCCAGCGCACAACGAGCAAGCTTCCCTGCCATATACCCTGCAGGCGCTGCAAGAACAGACATTTAAACCTCACCGGGTCGTAGTGGTTGCCGATAACTGCACCGACAACACGGTAGCTGTTGCCTTGGAACATGGCGTCGAGGTGTTCGAATCCGTAGACAACGTCCACAAAAAAGGTGGAGCCCTGAACCAGGCGTTGGAAAACCTTCTGCCGCAGTTGGGGGACAACGACTGCGTTATGGTCATGGATGCAGATAGCCAGATCGGAAACGATTATCTGAGTACCGCACGGGACCGTTTTACAGGGGATCGCGCGTTGATGTCTGTGGGCGGGCTATTTCATGGCGAGCAGGGGCATGGGCTTATCGGCCAGTTCCAGCGCAACGAATACACCCGGTACCAGCGGGAAATTTCCCGCCGTGATGGCCGAGTCTTCGTACTCACCGGCACCGCATCGGTTTTCCGCTCCGCAGCACTGCGCGAAGTGGCAGCTTCTCGAGGGCATACGCTGCCTGGTAAACCCGGAGATGTTTACGACACCGCAGCACTCACCGAGGACAACGAGCTGACCATCGCCATCAAAACACTTGGCGGCCTGACAACCTCGCCGGAAAAATGCACGGTAATCACCGAGCTGATGCCGTCGTGGAAGATGCTGTGGGCCCAACGTCTACGTTGGCAGCGTGGTGCCTTGGAGAATCTAGGAGCCTACGGGGTCACTCCTCAGACGATGCGGTATTGGGCTCAGCAGATCGGAATCGGCTATGGGGTGATTGCCCTGTTCAGCTATTTCTTGCTGATGATCTTGATGTTGGTATCTATGGATACCTGGGTATGGTTCCCGTTCTGGATGCTGCTCGGGTTGATTTTCGCGATTGAACGCGTTGTCACCACATGGCATGGAGGTTGGAAGGCCAGGATCTTGGCGGTGCTTGTCATCCCCGAATTGATCTACGATGTTTTCCTGAATCTGGCATTCCTCAAAGGTGTCGGAGATATTGCCTTTGGGCGCAGCGCCTCGTGGAAACACGTGGAACATAACGAACCAATTGGAGAAGGGGCTAAGCGATGATGTTTTCCGGTCTGATGGTGCCACGCGGAATACTGCTGCCAGAGAGCGTGCTGGCGAGCTCATGGTTTAGCGTGCTGGCATCATTCGTAGCTATTAATACGGTGATTTATTTGGTTCTGGGAATTATCAAGATTATCCCCGTCATTCGGATTTCCACCGGGCAAGGACGCGATCGACGTTCAGAAACTCGGAACATTGATCCCGAGGCGTCGGTGTAGATCATCCATGACCATCGGAAGCTGTTCTGCTCGGTGCCCAGCTGCAAAGTAGAAACCCTGGGCGTAATCGATAGCTAGGTGCCGGATAAGTTCGAGGTCTTCGGCGGTTTCTAGACCTTCGGCGAGAGTCTTGGCTCCGGTCTCCTTGGCAGCTGAAAGCAGCGAGTCTACTAATGCGCGGACCTCGGCTGAATCAACGTAGGAGCTGATCATGCTGCGGTCGAGCTTCACCACGTCTGGTTTCAACTGCAGGATCCGGGAGCGGTTTGCATAACCGACTCCGGCATCATCGATCAGCAGCAAGCAACCGAGACTTGTTGCGATATTCCTGGCTTGGTTGCACAGGCAAGGTTCGCTTAGTTCGTTTAGTTCCAACCCCCAGTTCAACCGAGCGTTCATTTCTACGGTTGCCGTTCCGAGCGCTTCGATGGTTGGACCTGAAGCGTTTAGCGTTAGGAGCATGCCTGAGGGAAGATGCACGCTAGCTCGAAGTATCCCGTCGATAACCTGTAGCTCTAATTCGGTAAGCCGGTTCTCCTCATGTGCGTTGCGGAAGTGCACTTCAGGCGAAATCTCATCATCGAACCGGGTGAGTGCTTCAAAGCCAAAGACTGTCCACTGAGCGAGATCAATAAGAGGTTGAAAAACAAAATGCACGATACAGCTCCCTAGCAGAGGGATATTTAGACTGGACGAGAGAAAGCATCCGTTAACGGGAAACCGGAAGTAAACATTACAGCGCGCACTGAGCTAAAGCTACGCGCGGATGAAACGTACAGCATAGGAGCCATCTTGTGAATCTGGCTACGGATCAAAGAAGAGCAACGGATAAACACTGGTGGGATCCGGCGGGTATCGCACAACGCCTGGGTGGGATCACAGATATCGGTGTGAGCATCACCGGGCTCGTAGCGCTGTTCCTTATGATTCTGTACCTCATCAATATTGTGCAACCAGAAGGGGCTGGCATCTACCTGTGGGC
>DNHA01000229.1 GCA_003486025.1 Micrococcaceae bacterium
GCGTGGCGGTAAGGTCTGGATCAATATTTACCCAGACCGTCCACTGACGAAGAAGCCAGCCGAAACCCGCATGGGTTCCGGTAAGGGTTCCCCGGAGTGGTGGGTTGCCAACGTAAAGCCAGGACGCATCTTGTTTGAACTTGATGGCGTCTCAGAAGAGGTAGCTAAAGAGGCATTGCGTCTCGCAATCCACAAGCTGCCATTGAAGGCACGTATCGTGCGTCGTGAGGGTGGTGAATAGGGATGGCTATTGGTTCTAAGGATCTAAGCGTCGAGTCCCTGGACGGCTTCGATAATGCTCGTTTGAACGAGGAATTGAAGAAGGCCAAGGCAGAACTGTTCAACCTGCGTTTCCAGTCGGCTACCGGCCAGCTGGAGACTCACGGCAACCTGAAGTCCATCAAGCGCGATATCGCACGCATTTACACTGTAATGCGCGAACGCGAATTGGGTCTTCGTCAGGAAGTCGTTGTCCCGGTTGAAGAGACCAAGAAGGGCAAGGAAACCAAGTAATGAGCGAGAAGGATAACGTCGTGGATGCAGCTGTAGAGCGCAACGACCGCAAGACCCTCCGTGGTTACGTGGTTTCCGACAAAATGCAGAAGACCATCGTCGTTGACGTTGAGGACCGTGTTAAGCACGCCCTTTACGGCAAGGTCATGCGTCGCAACAAGAACGTGAAGGCTCACGACGAGAACAACGAAGCCGGCATTGGCGACTTGGTTGTAATCGCAGAGACTCGCCCATTGTCAGCAGACAAGAACTGGCGTCTCGTTGAGATCGTTGAGAAGGCTAAGTAAGCTTTCTTGGTGATTTCACGGATTACGTGAATAACTGAAAACGCCCCGAACACTTCGCAAGAAGAGTTCGGGGCGTTTTTCTATGCCCGGAAGCGGTTCGAGCTGGGGGTTGCCGAGCGGAGATCGCGGCGCCAACATAAGCTATGGCTTCCATAGAATTTATTCGGCCCCCAGGTCTTGTGCATTCCCCGGCCTTCAGCCACGCAGCCGTGGTGCTGCCCGGAGCGACGATGATATATATTGGCGGACAAAATTCCGTCTATGAGCAGGGATACCTGGTTGGTTCCAGCGATGTGGCAGCGCAAAGCCAGCGCGCGCTGCGAAACGCACGGGTGGCTTTGAACGCTGCCGGAGCTGATCTGAGCAACGTGATTTCGTGGAATGTGCTGCTCGTTGCTGATATCGACATTTCGCAGGCTTACGGCGCTATTGCCACCGAATTGGCGTCACCAAATCCACCACTTGTCACCGCGAGCCTCGTTACAGCCTTGGGTCTGCCAGGCGCCTTGGTGGAAATCAGTGCGGTCGCGGCACGATTTGATTAGCCAGGTGGTGTTCTCGGGGTCCGGCCAGCCGATGTCGCACGATAGGCGCTGGGAGTGTATCCCAGTACTTGCCGAAAATCCTTAGTCAGGTGCGCATGATCTGCATATTCGAGCTCTGCCGCGATCTGCGTGATGGAGGTACTGGGATTCTCGCGTAGTCGCTGTGCTGCCTCTTGCAGCCGGTATCTGCGGATAATGGCTAGCGGGCTAAGTCCGACATAGTCGGCGCAGAGCCGTTGTAGGCTGCGTACCGACAGACCCAGTGCCTCGGCTAGCTGAATGACGCTGACGATATCGCGTCTCTCTGCGGCCAAGGTCAACATTTTGTTGGCAATAAGCCCATGCTGGTCTGTGGTTGCCACCTTTTGCTCAAGCCATGCAGCAAGCAGGTCAAAAGCTGAGTTCAATCTTTCGTGTGTAGCGGGAGCGTCCATCACCTGACGCACAGGCTCGAATAACTCCCTGGCGGGAAGCGCTACATCACGGCCCACTACAGAGCGTGGTTCAAAACCGAAGCTACGGGCGGAAGCAGGTAACAGCAGCGCGGCCAGCACCCAGCCGCTGCCGGTCAAATCGCGGTGTGAAGCCCCGGTAGAAACTCCGGCGAGGGAAACACCTGTCGGTTGGACGACGAGATTCATGCAGGGGAAGGGAAGCAACTCCTGCCGCGAGCTACGTCCCGGGGCAATATTCCAGCGGGCCATCCAGAACCAACCGACACTGTCGCACAGGTGCTGTGGAGCAAGCATGCGTTGGAACTCTGGCAATCTAGCAGGATAAAGAACGCCTCGGCGATCGGCCGTGCTGTCCACCGGTGACGACCTTTCAAAGTTGGCGTGAATCTACAAGTCCAAGCGTGCCACAGCTTCTTAGAGTGAAGATATGGAAAATCAAGAAGAAAATACCGCCGGGGTCACCGGGAAATACACTACCGACGGGATCCCGCTCGGTTCGACTTCGTTGACACCGTTTTTGGCCATCAAGAACGCTGCGCGTGCAGTTGAGTTTTATCGGGATGTCTTCGGGGCCAGGATTGTGGACTGCACCGAGATGGGCGGAGTGATGGTGCACGCGGAGCTGGATTTCGGCAATGGAAAACTTCAGCTGGGGGAGCCCAGCCCGGATTACGGTTTAGTTGAGCCGCCTGAAGCTCCTAACGCTTGCTACTCCATGGCCCTGTATTGCACGAATGTTGATGAACTCGTAGTTCAGGCGCAATCAGCTGGTGCTACCGTGCGTGAGCCGGTGGCCACCTTCGTCTCGGGGGACCGTTTCGCGTCAATTATTGATCCCTTTGGGGTGCGCTGGTCGCTGATGTGCCG
>DNHA01000242.1:0-5151 GCA_003486025.1 Micrococcaceae bacterium
GACACGTAACCAGTGTGCCGTATCAGGTGCCGGGTGAGGAAAACGACAGCCCAAAAGTGAGCCAAAACCTAGCGTTCGACTTGGTCAAAGACGAATAATACTGTTAACGGCACTGTGTCGTAAACGACGGAAGGATCTAGTGAATTTCCAAAATTTTAAGGAATCCGCACGTTCCTTGGTGACCTTGGGTCCTGCTCGGAAAGATCACTGGATCGGTCTACGCACAGGTATCGGCGTCTTCGCGCCACTGATTTTTTTACTCCTCATCAACCGGTTAGACCTGATGGTCTTTGTGGTCTTTGGTGCGTTCACCGGCGTTTACGGTCGTGTTGATGGGTACTGGAATCGGTTGCGCATGCAGAGCCGTTCCGGATTGCTCTTCTTCGTCGTGATTGGGTTGGCGCTGTGTGCCTCCACTTTCTGGATCGACCACGATAACCCCGAGTTCAAGGCCTGGCAGATTGTCGGAGCCACCACGTTGGTAGCCGGTATCTGCTCGGTAATTACGGGATATCTGCGGTTGCGTCCAGGCGGCTCTCTGTTTCACATCTTCGCCTTCGCCGCAATTGCCTCGATTGCTAAGCCGGCGCCCTTTGGCGAAGCCATGTTTGCTGCGGCTGCGACTATTCTGCTGGCGCTGATCATTGGTGCAAGTGGTGCCTTAGGGCAGTGGTCAAGTCTGTGGAAACGCGCACCTTTGCCCCCGCTGTCAGATAACGTACGCAAAGCGATCTGGTGGGAGGGCTTGTTCTACGTGCTCACCGCCGGCGTAGCTGGCGCAGTAGCGAATATCGTCGGCAGCCAGCTTGAAGCTGGCCACAATTATTGGGCAATGGTCGCCGCCGTGGTGCCGTTAGCTGGTCACACGACAGCTCTGCGCGTACGTCGCGGCGTACACCGTGTACTCGGCACGCTGGCCGGCATGTTGCTCATTGCGCTGCTTATCGTGCTGAACCCAGCTATGTGGATCCTCGTAGTCTTTATTGGGCTATTTCAGTTCTTGGCCGAAATGCTGGTCATGCGGAACTACTTCCTCGCACAGGTATTTATTACCCCGCTGGCGCTAGTAGGCACCAGTCTGATCACCGGGCTGTCCACCGCGGTGATGTATGACCGTGTAGTTGAAACAGTCATCGGTTCCGCGGTGTGCATCCTCGGTGTGCTCGTTGGCAGCTGGTTCGGCAAGCACATGCGCCGACGCCTAGGTATTCCCGAGCAAGGCCAAAAATAATCTGCTTAGATATTTATTCCGACATGGGCTAATGCCTGTCGGAGAATATTTTCTCTACCCCCGGCGAACTCACCTTGAATGTCTTCGCTTAATGCTTCGGCAGGGGAGAGCCAGGTCAGCTCGAGGGCGTCCTGACGCGGAGTTGATTCACCACGTACCGGGACGATATAGCACATCGCCACGGCATGCTGACGGTCGTCGGTCAGTCCGGTTTCACTGGGCGAAGGGAAATACTCAGCAATGGTGAAAGGCACTGGAGATGCTGGGAGCTGGGGGAGCACCATGGTGCCCAGATCCTTTTCAATGTGGCGGATCAATGCCGCACGAATCGTTTCCCGGTACATTACGCGGCCGGAAACGAAGGTGCGTAACATCTGCCCCGACTCATCGCCGGTGAGAAGCAAACCTACCTCGTTAACGTAGCCCAGCGGATCGAGGCGCACGGGAATAGCCTCGACATAGAGCATCGGAAGACGTTGACGGGCTTCGTGGAGATCTTCTTCGTTGAGCCAGCCTGGATATGGGTCGGGCGTACGCACATTCATAGAACCATCTTCATACATAATTGCTTGTGTGTGGTGAACTTGGCGCTGTGTTGCGTAATTCACTGCCAATGCGCACCACCCGCTCTAGTGCGTAAAAAGTGTGAACTGTAGGATTAGTTGAGTCGTCTCATCAAATTTGGCGGCTTCTCTCCCCCGACTTCTCTCGGAAGCAGTGTCCTGCCTTGACGAACGCCCCAGAGCGCTTGAGCAAAAAGAATTTCACCACCATTGCGGTGCTGATCGTATCCAGCTTCGTGGTCATCCTCAACGAAACCATCATGAATGTGGCACTGCCTGTGCTGATGGTCGAATTCGATGTCACCGCTGACGCGATCCAGTGGCTGGCAACGATCTTCATGCTCACCATGGCCGTAGTCATTCCAATGACTGGCTTCCTCTTGCAGGTGCTAAGCACCCGCAAAGTTTTCCTATTGGCGATGGGCATGTTCGCCTTAGGCACCACGCTGGCCGCCTTGGCACCAGGTTTCGGCGTACTGCTGGTAGCCCGCGTGATCCAAGCCTGCGGTACCGCGGTGATGATGCCATTGCTGATGACCACAATTCTTGACCTGGTTCCTCCGGCACGCCGCGGGGTACTGATGGGCAACGTGTCCATCGTCATTTCCGTCGCACCAGCCATTGGCCCGACGCTGTCCGGTTTGATTCTGCAGTTCCTGTCCTGGCGTTTCATGTTCATCGTGATCATCCCGATTGCCATCCTGGCGCTGGTCATTGGCACCCCGCGATTGGGTAATGAATCCGGGCAGGCAAAGACTCCATTGTCCGGGCTGTCAATCCTGCTTGCGGTACCGGGCTTCGGCGGCCTGGTCTTCGGACTGAGCCGGTTGTCTGCCGGTGGCGCCTCGGCACCTAATGTGGGAATCCTTATTCTTGCGGTGCTGTGCTTGACCGCATTCGCATTCTTGCAGAGCCGATTGCAGCGCGAAGATAAAGCGCTTTTGGACTTGCGCCCACTGACCTACCGCGATTTCACGCTCTCGCTGGTACTGATGATGTTTGCCATGGTGGCGTTATTCGGCGTGATCATTCTGCTTCCCATGTTCTTCACCAATGTGCTCGGAATGGAGACTCTGACTACCGGATTGGTCATGCTTCCCGGAGGCTTATTGATGGGTGTTCTGGCACCATTTGTCGGCAGAATGTATGACAAGGTGGGGCCTCGACCGCTGGTAGTTCCCGGTGCGCTGGTGCTCACCGCGGTGTTATTTGCCTATGCATTGATTCTGGATTCCACCACGCCAATCTGGCTATTGGTGGTACTGCACCTGGCGATGAGCCTCGGCATGGCATTGATCTTCACCCCGGCTTTCACCACGGCGCTGAACCCGCTGCCACACCACTTGCACTCCCATGGTTCGGCCCTGCTCTCAACCCTGCAACAGCTTGGTGGCGCGATGGGTACCGCGTTGGTGGTCGGCGTGGTGGCTGCGACGACGGCTTCAAAGCTTGCTGCCGGAAGCGATGAGCTTGTCGCAACGGTGGAGGGCTTCGCTCCAGGATTCTTCGTAGGTGCTGCCTGCAGCGTGGGTATCCTGGTTATCGGATTCCTGCTGGGCGGCAAAAAAGAGCTTGCGATTCAGGAGCCTGAAAACACTCCGGTCATGCACTAATCCAGTATTCTCAGCGGTGCAATTGGCCACCAGTTTCCGGGTTTCCCGGAAACTGGTGGCCATTTCCGTCTGAGCAGATGCCAGATATCCTTGACGCCACTGGGACAGCCTGCCGTAACGGAAAAGCTGCTGGGCTCATTCAAATGAGCGGTTTAGGTGCCTAGCGCGGAAACGCGCTCGTAGCCCATATTTGAGTTTTAATGGCGGTACCAAAATACCTGACGAACAGGAATAGTGTTGACGTATACACCAGCGTCTCACTCCGAGGAATAGGAAAGAAAATGTCACTCAAAGAGCAGCTTCGAACAGACAGTATCACGCAGCTGAAGGCAGGTAACAAGATGGAACTGACCACCTTGCGCAATGTCTTGGGCGAAATTGAAACTCGTGAGAAGTCTGGCAAGACTCCTACGGAACTAAATGACGCTGAGGTCGAAGCGCTCATCCGCAAACAGGTGGCTAACCGACTTGAAACTGCGAAGACCTACTCCGAGAAGGGGATCTCCGATCGAGCTGCGGCCGAAATGGCTGAGGCAGCATTCCTCGAAGGATATTTACCTCAGGCATTGAGTGATGATGAGGCTCGTTCGATTGTCGATTCGGTGATGACTGAGCTATCTGCCGAGCGTGAGCTGACCATGAAGGATATGGGCTCCGCAATGAAGTTGATCAATGCTCAGGTCGCTGGCCGCTACGATGGTAAAACCCTCTCGACGCTTGTTCGCGCAAAGCTAGCCTAACCGGGTGATTGGCGGTCGGAAGATGAACTTCTGACCGCCAATTTTTTGGTTAACCTGGCAGGGCGACACTAATGGCTTCGACGTTTTGCCATCTCAACTAACAGATACTTCTCAAATGTTCCCGCGGAGGTTAGGCTGAATTCCACGTCGACAACGCTCAAAAGGGGATTTGATGGAACTGCGAGATACCGTCGCGCTCGTCACCGGAGGACTATCCGGTCTGGGACGAGCCACAGCACAAAAACTTGCCGAGAGCGCCGCACACGTGGTGGTGCTGGATCTTCCCCGTGAAGATGGCGATGAAATTGCGGCACAGATTGCTGCAAATGTCCGCTATGTTCCTGCTGATGTGACCCAAGCAGAGGATGTGGCCGCAGCGGTGCAACGAGCCACCGAACTCGGACACCTGAGAACCGTGGTGAACTGCGCAGGAGTCGCCACTCCAGGTAAGGTGCTTGGACGCGAGGGCGTCATTCCACTGCAGAAATTCGCTAAGGTCTTGGAAATTAACGTCACCGGTACCTTCAACGTGGTGCGTCTGGCAGCCGAAGCTATGGCACACAGTGAAGCAGTAGTCGACGCCCACGGCACCAGCGAACGCGGAGTGATCATCAATACCGCATCCGTGGCCGCTTTTGATGGCCAGATTGGCCAACCCGCTTATGCTGCTTCTAAAGGTGCGGTGGCCGCTATGACGCTTCCTCTGGCCCGAGAACTGGCAGCTCCCCAAATTCGGGTGATGACGATAGCACCGGGAATCTTCCATACGCCCATGATGGATGGATTGCCGCAAGCAGCTCAGGATTCGCTGGGTGCACAGGTGCCTCACCCCTCCAGGCTGGGACGTCCGGACGAGTATGCGGACCTAGTGGCGCACATTGTGGCCAACCCAATGCTCAATGGTGAAACGATCCGGCTCGATGGCGCCATTCGGATGGCACCGCGTTAAGCTTCGGCGCGTAGTCCGCGCTGGATCCGATGTTCTGCGTGAGCAATGTGGAACC
>DNHA01000242.1:5175-10984 GCA_003486025.1 Micrococcaceae bacterium
ACCCGAGGCGAAGGCGTGACGGCCGCGTTCTGTCTGCGCGAATGCTACCGCCAGCAGTGTCACGACAACACTGGCGATGCTGATCCACAATAAGTGCCCTGCGTTATTCCAGCCGGACGCGGAGAGCCACAGCTGCACGGTGAAGACCAATGAAAAACCGCTGAATAAGCTCACGGGTAGATCGGTGGCAATGCGCTCTAAATGATTGCGCGCGGTATGCCTGTTCATTTGGAGCATTCCATACAGCCCGAAGCCGGTAGCCAGGGTTGCAAGTATCGCTCCTAGCCAGAGCAAAAAACCGGCGGTAAAGGTCAGCGCGCAGGCCATCAGCGCTGAGCCGGAGAGACCGTAGACGGTGATGGCTCGTTGCCTCCGCGAGGAAAGCTGATGCGGCAACGCCGAATAAATGGCGCTGGCGATCATCAGTACCGCGATAGCTGGCCAGATGAATGCCAGAATTTGCGAGGTGCTCAGAATATCTGCGGGGGAACCAAAACTGGTATCCAGCGCAGCGTTCAGGGATGTAATCAGTAAGAGGACTGCGGCCAGTCCGAAAAGTCCAGAACGAACCTTGTCAAAAGTTTCCACTGCAGGATTCGGGCGACGGTCAGGAGCGGCATAGGGCAATTGCAGGCTCTGCTTTTGTGAGGCAGCGGCAATAGCCTCTTGGGCTGAGTCCACAAGCGAGCGTAAATTCTCGGTGGGCTGCTGCTCTGCCATCGGATACCGAANNTCCTTAGAGGTGTGCGTCACGAACCCTGGCGCGGTTCGCCAGGTGTGTGCAACAGCCTAGGATAATCCACTGGCTTTTAGAAGAGGGCCGTGGTCTACGGCGCTTCGATGAGACGTTGTTGCGAGCTGAAACTACGCGGTTCTCCGGTGAGCGGGTCGGTAAAAGAAATTGTGTGGGCCAGCAGCTGCAATGGGCGTGAGTAGTCATCTGGAGCCAAGTCCCACAGCCGCGGGTAGAACGCATCATTGATGATGCCCAGCCCCAGAGAAGCTAGATGTACACGCAACTGGTGGGTCTTGCCGGAGAGCGGGTCTAGATCCATCATGGCTACCTGCAGGCCCGCATGGTGTCCTTTGCTGGTACCGATGGCCCCCAAGGAAATTTTGGTTTGCGCGTTGGGTAGGCCCTGTTCAACCGAGGAACGAAGCTGGCCTTTGAGCTTGGCCATCCGGTTTTCAAAGACTAAAGGCATTGACTGCAACAGCGCCTGCAATTCCTGGGCAGTGCGCACGTTGGGGTGTTCTCCATTGGCTTCGAGCACCCGACCGGTCTCCAGACCTTCCCCAGGTTCCAGGGCAACGACCGCCTGATATTTTTTGGAGATCTTTCGATTTTCAAAAAGCATTTGATACGCGCCGCGAGTTTGCGGGTTTGCCGCGAACAAGATTACTCCGGCGGTCGCACGATCCAATCGGTGCATGGGAACCAGATCCGGGTTTCCTACCTGATTGCGCAGGCGGACTAACGCGGATTCCTGGATGAACCGACCGCCGGGAGTGGAAGGCAAAAAATGCGGTTTGTCCAAGGCTATGAGGTGTTCATCTTGATGCAGGATTTTTGCTTCAAAGGGGATCGGAGTTTCTGCCGGCAATGACCGGTAATACCAAATGAACTCGTGCTCGCCCAACGTGGTGCCGATGTTCAAGGGAATCCCACCGAGACCAACGATTTCATGCTCGTCAAAACGACGCATGAGTCCTTCCGGATCCACATGGCCGAAGCGTTCTAGCAGGTAGTCTGCGACGGTGTCCCACGGTCCGTCCTTGGGCACACGCAAACGTGTTGCGTTGACGCCGTTACGTACCGGGAGTGGGGAGAGCATAGCCATAAGGGCTATTCTTTCATTTCCTGGCACGCGGGGCAGTAATAGCAGTCTCGTTCTAGCCCGGTATTCTGTGCGGCAAGTTTAAACAGCTGAATTTTAGTTCCGCAACGCAGACATGGTTTTGCTGCACGTCCATAAACCCAGAGCGGCTCTCTGCTGTGTGGATCCCCGGTGGTAACCCTGCGTCCTCGATCTTTGTTCACCTGCAGCAGCCGGTGGGAGAGCTCAATGATCCGCGCTAAATTCTTGAGTCTTCCTACCGGCGTCAACGGGTGGGTCCTGGCTAGGAATAGCACTTCACACCGGTATACGTTGCCGATTCCAGCCAGCAAACGTTGATCCAGCAAAGCGTCGCCAATACTCCGCTCGGGGTCAGCCAAGAGATTTTTTCTCGCCTGTTCTGGATCCCAATCAGTGCCTAGCAGATCCGGACCAAGGTGGCCGACCAGTTCTGGCTCTTGGCCGGTGGGAATCAAATCCACCTGAGCGATATCAAAACCGACGGCGGTGGCAGATTCGGTGTAGAGCACTACTCGGGCCGTATGCGCTGGACGTTTCCAACGCTCGGCAGGGGAATACACATCCCAACGGCCCTCCATCAGCAAATGAGAATGCAGCGTCACCGGTTCAAAATCGCTTCCGGCAGGTGGGGCTAGGCGCATCAGCAGGTGTTTGCCTCGCGGGCGGACCGCGTCAATCGTATAGTCTCTCAGGTCGGTTGTGGCCAACTGCGGAACTCGAAAGTCACTGCGTAGTAGCTTGTGGCCGGCCAAGGCATGATGCAACCGAGCGGTGGCTCGATAGACGGAATCGCCTTCGGGCATGAACCCTCCTGAGATTGTAGTGGTTACCGGCGGAACCGAATTCCTTGTGGTGTGGAATAAAATCCTGCCGAAAGCAACGGGGCAGCCAATGGATGTGAACTCACTGATTCGCCGTTGACCGTGGCAATGGCAATCTTGTCGACCTTTGCGGTGCGCAATGCCGTCACCAGTTCAGCGGCAAGCAACTGCCACGCATCTTCTGAATGATCGCCAAAGGTTAGTACGGTTCGGCCCCCGCGTTCCAAATAGAAGCAGAGTGAACCATCGAGCAATCCGGCTAAAGCGCCAGCCTTGCGCCCCGGACGGTGCCCGGTATCGCCCACCGGCCAAGGCAATGCTCCACCATAAGGGTTCGCCGGGTCTGTGGACGCTAAAACAGTGGCCGTGGGTTTGCGGCGTGGATCATCTGGCAACACAAAACCGCGTAGCCGGTCGATGGTATTGGAAGTGGAGAACTGGGCGGCACCGAGCTTCTCGATGAAGTATCCGCGCCGGGCGTGGCCCGCTTCTTCGAGTTTGGACAGCACCCGGTACAGCTGGCCAAATCCTCCAGGCACCGCTTCGGCAGCGACCGAACCCCGGGTGAGCACTCCATAGCGCTCTAAGAGCACTTCTGCGGTGGCATGGGCGGCGATGGTCGGGTCTGTGACCGGAGACGGGAGCAACGCCCATCTTGCACCACCACGCAGTGATCGAGCGGACTGCCCTGCTTGTTCGCGAGCCAAGCGGTTTAACCCCGATAGCCGGTTAAGTCTTGCCGCGCGTGCCCGAGGGGCCGGCTTAGCGATTTTGTGTGCGGTGCTGCCACCTGCAAGGTAACCACGCACCGGGGCGAGTGTGTCCGGGGAGATGAAACCGGCCCAGAACAGGTTCCAGCAGGACTCGGTAATTTCCTGATTGCTTGGTGGGATCTCTTCGCTGTGGTGTAGCAGCGCGGCAATTTCTTCGGTGAAATAAGCCCCGGTACTCTGGAATGAATTGACCACCTTCAAGTCCAGTGCGCTCAACTCGCTGGTTTTTCCTCCGGGAAGTGTGAGCGCCGCATGCTCAGCGGTGTGCAAGGACAGCCATCCGTCTTTGCCTCCGGCGGCTCCCGCACCACAAATCAGCACATCACCAGAGCTGGTTAATTCATCTAACCAAGCACTCTGATAATTGCGCAGGCGGGCTGGAAGAATGAAGGATTCAAGTGCCGAGGCCGGGAGAGCTGCGCCAGCTAATTGAGCAATCACTTCGTAGACCCCATCGCTTCCGGACAGCTGGGACCCAACCTGCTGCCAGGCGGGTAAGAACCGGGCATAGGTGGATTGGTCTACCGGTTCCACCTCGGCACGCAATGCCGCTAACGAGCGGGTGCGGATAGTGCGCAATACCTTAATATCGGTATATCCATCCCCGGAAACACCTTCGGGGACTAGCTCCAAAGGACGGAAAGCTCCCAGCGATAACCGTCCGGCGGCCACGAGCTGGTCCATCACCGGACGCAGCATCGCAACACCCAGCCCCAAGGCTGTTGCTAATTCGCCGGCCGTAAAGGGGGTGTGCGTGCGCGCGTACCGAGAGACCAAGTCCTGAACCGGTTGTGCTGCGGGCTCCAAGAACGAGGCGGGAATTCCCGTAGGCAGCGGGGTGCCTAAAGCATCACGAAGATTAGCGGCATCTTCGATGGCCGCATATGAGTGCTGGCCTCCCAATCGTAGGGTGAACGCGCGGCGGGTGGACACCAGAGCTTCGGCGTGGATGCGTGCAGTCTGCTCATCAAGTGCAACATCGTCGTCTTCCGGATGGCGTAAGCGCAGTGCTAGCTGGGCCGCGCTCATCGGTCCGAGCAGACGCAACAGATCCGCCACTCCCTCGACCCCGCTGAAGCGGCGGGTTGGTGCCAGATGCTGCAACTGGTCGCCAAGCTGCGCGATCACCTGTGCGTCAAGGACCTCGCGAACGTCGTTGCGACCCAGTAATTCACCAAGCAGTACCGGGTCCAGGCTGAGTGCCGCGGCACGGCGCTCAGCCAAAGGCGCATCAGACTCGTAGAGGAACTGGGCCACGTAGCCAAAGAGCAAGGATTGGGCGAAAGGCGATGGGAGTTCTGTTTGCACCTCCACCAGCCGAATGGCGCGGGAAGAAACCTGGGAGAGGATTTCACGCAGCGCAGGCAGGTCATAGACGTCGTTCAGGCATTCGCGCACGGTTTCCAAGATGATCGGGAAGTCCGGGTAGTTCCGTGCCACGTCTAGCAGTTGACTGGCACGTTGGCGCTGCTGCCATAGCGGAGTGCGTTTGGTGGGATTGATCCGTGGCAGTAATAAAGCACGCGCGGCGCACTCACGGAAGCGGGCGGCAAATAACGCCGAGTTCGCTACTTGCGAGGTGACCACGTCAACGATTTCATCTGCCTCGAACGCGAAGAGTTCAGCCCCCGGTGGTTCGTCATCCATCGCGGGGATGCGCAAAACAATCCCGTCATCGGCGGCCATCGCCGAGGCATCTAGCCCCCAGCGTTCGCGTACCCGCGCGCCGATAGCAAGAGCCCACGGTGCGTGGACGGACAACCCGAAGGGCGAGTGCAGCATCACGCGCCAGTCGCCTAGTTCGTCGTGGAAGCGTTCGATGACGAAGTTCTGATGGTTCGGCACCTGGCCGGTGGCGCGTTGTTGCTCGCTTAAATAATTCAACAGGTTATTGGCGGCATACGAGTCCAGTCCGCTGTGTTCCAGCCGTGCGACGGCTTCCCTGCGGTCTTCGGCGAGCAGCCCGGCGGTAAATTTGCCTAGCTCGGCACCCAGCTCTACCGGACGGCCCAGCCCATCACCATGCCAGAACGGTAGCTTTCCTGGTTGGCCGAAGGCTGGGGTGACAAGCACCCTATCGTGGGTGATGTTCTCGATACGCCAACTGGTAGCACCGAGCGCGAAGACATCTCCCACCCGAGATTCATAGACCATCTCCTCATCGAGCTCGCCCACTCGTTTAGGGGCTTTGTCATCTTCCGAGCCGGCGAGAAATACACCGAATAGTCCGCGGTCCGGGATGGTGCCCCCGGAAATCACTGCAAGGCGTTGGGCTCCGGGGCGGGCGGTGAGGGTTCCGGCGTCACGGTCCCAGACCAGTCGTGGCTTCAGTGTGGCGAACTCGTCGGAAGGGTAC
>DNHA01000042.1:0-120 GCA_003486025.1 Micrococcaceae bacterium
GGATTTCGCGCTTGTTCTCGCTCATTGGTGTGCCCCTATCCATGTAGATGAAATCTTGTTGATCTTGTGTTGTGTTCAGAAATTTTGTTTAGGCCCGGAAACCGTGCCGGTGACTGAGAG
>DNHA01000042.1:200-13651 GCA_003486025.1 Micrococcaceae bacterium
GCGGGCATTGCGCCAATGCCGGTCCATATTGCAGCTGTTACGCGTAGCCGAAGCTCCAAGCCCGTCAAAGAGCTTGCTCGTCGCCCCGATCACCAAGGGCTGCACAATGGTCTGTGCCCGGTTAGCCGCTAACTCGCATACCGCGAAGCGTTCCTCCGAGTTCAGATTCGAGTCCGCCATGGCCGATTCAACCTCCAGCACCGCACCTATCACCACGGAATCGGCGGCAAAAACTTCCGCGGAAACTTCGCCGACCAACTGCAATACCTGCGGTTCGCGGTGTACCGGAACCCCGGTTCCGGTACTGAAGCTGCGGGTACGAGCTTGGACCGAAGAGCGCAGGTCATTTAGCGCCGCCCGGCCAATTCCGGCTTGCACCGCCATGAGCACCAACTGGAAGATTGCGGCCTCCGGGTCGGTCGGATCTTCAGGCATGAAGGTATCCACCGGGACATTATGGAACTCGGTACTTCCGGTACCGGTCAGCTGCTGGCCGAACCCGTCCCAGTCGTCAAGGATTTTCACACCACTGTGCTGTGTTGATACCACGGCGATCTGGCGGCCAGGGATCTCGGGATGGGCTACCGCAACGGTGGTCCAATCCGCAAAAATGGTACCGGTGCAATAAAACTTGCGGCCGTTGACCAACCACCGCGAGTCCTGCTCGGTTACTTTCGTGTTCAGTACGCCCAGGGCGTTTCCGCCCTCTTCGGTATAAGCATTGCCAACGATCTGGCCGGCGCTGATTCGCGTAGCCCACTTGCTGCGCAGTGCTTGGTCCTCTAAGCGCACCACATTTTCTACGAAGGCAATATGGGCTCGCCAAAGCTGCGCAACGTGCGAATCGGCTTCGGCTAGCTCAATGAGCAACCGGAACACATCGCTCAGCCTTGCACCGTGGCCACCTTCGGAAAGGGGTAGCCGCAGCGCACCGAAGCGTTCACGATTGAGCAACCCGACCTGTTCGAAGGGCAGTATCCGCTGCCGGTCACGCTCACTGGAGCCCGCGGCTATCTGTGCGAAAACGGGACGGAAGATATCTGCAAGTCGTTCATATTGTTCATCCGCGGCAGGACCTGGAGTTATTTTGAGCAATTGCCGTGTGGGCAGCTCTACAGGCAGCTCATCGAGCTGCGCCGGGCTGCCAGCCACAGACGGATCGCTAAGCGCATTAAAGTCGCCAGCTAAATCGCCAAATGACATCGAAAGTCCTCTATTCTTTCCATCGGTTCTGGCTGTAGCACCGTCCCGGGCCAAAAAATGGTGGGTGGTTGCTGCGACGTCTTCGAGCCAGATCTCTCGGTCGCTCTGGATGGTTCGTAATCATTTGTAGCCTGAGAATTACCTTGCCTTCAACCGGGCAAGTCACATTTCTTCGTGCTGGAGTGACCCATGAATTGCATCAAAGACTGCACTTATCCGGCATAGCCGAACGCCACAGCCAGCGTTTTGCGATTTTTCAGCCAAATACGTTATTGATGAAATAAAAATCGAAATATCTTGATGATGTGACGTAGTTATCGAATATTTTTCATGTTACGGCGGATTTGCATTGAATTCGTTCGAAAGCCTGTAATGGATAGGTAACCATCCCGAGCGGCCGAGAGATCTGGCTCAGTGACGCCGCAGCAACCACCACACACGAATTGCATAAAGGACGTGCGGCCGGTGCTACCGCCAGGAACGATGGAGCTAAATCATGGTATTCACATTGCCCTGCCCCGGCCGGACTGCTCGAAGATGTTTCTCGATTCTGCCCAAGCAAATGGACATCCGCTAGCTAGACAACGCACACGTAAGCACAGCTGGAACAGCATCCCGAACTCTTCAAGGAAACACAATGAATATCACCGAGTTGGCCACTACAAGCACACTTGCTGGCGCAGAGAACCGACAGGATTTCTGGGACGAAGCAGCAAACTTGCTTGACTGGGACACCAAATGGCACACCACTAGCCAGATCATTGCCGCTGACCGCCACGCAAAACGTGGACCGCAGATCTCCTGGTACCTCGGTGGCAAGCTCAACGCCGCCGTGAACTGCGCGGACCGCCATGTGGAATCCGGAAATGGTGACAAGGTCGCGCTCTACTTTGAGGGCGAGCCGGGAGATCGCATTGCGGTGACCTACCAGAACTTGCAAGATCGCGTCAGCCAAGCAGCCAACGCGCTATTGGAACTCGGTATCACCAAGGGCGACCGGGTGGTCATCTACCTGCCGGTGCTCATCGAAACAATTGTGATTACCCTGGCCTGCGCCCGTATCGGCGCGATCCACTCACTGGTCTTCGGAGGTTTCTCCGCGGAGGCGCTCAAATTCCGTGTGGAAGATACCAAAGCGAAGCTCCTGGTGACTACAGACTGTCAATTCCGCCCTGGAAGCTCGGTCCCTCTCAAAGCCAACGCCGACATTGCGGTCTCCGGAGAAAATGACATTGAAAAGGTGCTGGTTATTCGCCGCACCGGGGACGACATTCCGTGGACCGAAGGACGCGACCTGTGGTGGCACGAAACGGTAGAAAAGCAGCCCACGCACCACGCAGCCGAAGCTTTCGACTCTGAAACGCCGCTGTTCATCATGTACACCTCGGGAACTACTGGACAACCCAAGGGGCTGGTGCACACCACCGGTGGATACCTCACCCAGGCTGCTTATAGCCATAATCTTTTGTTCGGAAATCCTGATGAGTCCCAGCGCGCCGATGACGTGCACTGGTGCACCGCGGATTTGGCCTGGGTTACCGCGCATACTTATGAAATTTATGGGCCACTGGCCAACGGCGTCACCCAGGTGATCTACGAGGGCGTGCCTAACGCTCCGCATCCCGGACGCCACTTTGAAATTATCGAGCGCTACAAGGTCACCAGCTACTACACTGCACCCACCCTGGTCCGCTCGCTGATGGGTTGGTTCCCCGACGGCATTCCGGACAACTACGATTTGTCCTCAATCCGCGTGGGCGGCACCGTAGGCGAAGCGGTCAACCCCGAGGCATGGCGTTGGCTACGCGCCCAGGTGGGACGGGATACCGAGCACGGGATCCCGATGGTTGACACCTGGTGGCAGTCCGAGTCGGGCGCTACAGTACTTTCGCCGCTGCCTACCGATGAGCACTTTAAGCCAGGCTGCGCCTCGCGCGCGCTGCCGGGAGTCTCGGTGGACATTGTTGATGCTGCGGGCAATACCGTGGCTTCAAACGAACAGGGAAATATCGTAATTACCCAGACCGGCCCATCCATGGCCCGCACGGTCTGGGGAAATCCGGAACGTTATTACACCAGCTACTGGGAGCAGTATGTTGCCCAGGGTTGGTTCCTCGCCGGTGACGGTGCCCGCTTTGACGAGGACGGGGATATCTATATCCTCGGCCGCACCGATGATGTCATCAACATTTCCGGGCACCGGCTGTCGACTATTGAGATTGAGTCGGCTTTGGTGACCCATGCAGGTGTCGTCGAGGCTGGAGTCTGCCCCACTCCTGACGCAAAGACCGGTCACGCAGCCACCGCGTTTGTGGTTCCGCTGGATAAGACACTGATCTCGGCAAACCCTGATGCGCAAACGATTGCCCGTCAGCAAGAGTTCGTCGCCATCCTGCGTGCAACGGTCACGGAACAGATCGGGCCAATCGCTAAGCCCCGCGATATCGTCTTGGTCCCAGATGTTCCTAAGACCCGTTCGGGCAAGATCATGCGCCGTCTGCTGACCCAACTCTTCGAAGGAACCAAGCTCGGCGACACCACCAGCTTGCAAAATGAGCCGTGCATCGCCGAGCTGGATGAGATTTGCCGGGCGCGGAGCTAAACCGACTCAGAGACAACGCCGCCTCGCAGTTCACTGGTGAACTGCGAGGCGGCGTTGCAATGTTTACATCATTATTCTTCGATACGCCCAGGCTTGGCCGGTCCCGTTGAACCGGAGTCTTCCTTCGCGGATGATGAATCAACGGCCTGTGTCTTGAACACAGTTTCTTTGCTGTCTACCAACGGGATTTCCGTGGTCATCAAGCTGAACTGGCTTCCATCGTGGCGTTCTACGCCCTCGGTAACTGACTGTTCCAAGACCTGGCGAGCTACCTTGTCGCTCAGCACCAGCGGATCCTTACTCAGATCCTTCCAGATGGCCACGCAGAGCAGGAGCATCACCAAGACAAACGGCAGCGCGGAAACGATTGTAATATTCTTCAGGCCGGTCAATGCTTCGGCTGGTTTGTCGCCACCGGCGAGCAGCATCACCGCAGCTACCGCGCCTACCGCAACGCCCCAGAAGATGATGGACTTCTTTGACGGTTCCGAGGCTCCTCGTTCGCTGAGCGCGCCCATCACGATGGATGCAGAGTCAGCGCCGGTGACGAAGAAGATGGCAATCAGCAACACCGTCACGATCATGAGCAGCACCGCGATCCAGCCAGGTAGCGGTAGCGCGTCAAGCAGGTCAAAGAGGATCAAGTCAAAGTTGAGGTCCGGAACTCCGTCCACCATTTTCACCAGTGCAGCACCGGTATCCCCCGATTGTTCGGCACGTTCCTGCAGACCTATGGCGCCTCCGCCAAAGATCGAGAACCAGATGAGGGTAACGCTGGAAGGTACCAGCAGTACACCGGTCACGAACTGGCGAATGGTGCGACCGCGCGAAATGCGGGCAATGAACAAGCCAACAAATGGGGCCCATGAAACCCACCAAGCCCAGTAGAACACGGTCCAGGAGGACAGCCAATCAGACATTGCTTCGCCGCCGGAACCGGCGGTACGCGACGCCATCTGCGGAAGGTCGCCAATGAAGGCACCCACGGCATTTGGAATGACGTTGAGAATGAACAGCGTTGGTCCGCCGATGAAGACGACCAGCGCAATCACGAGGGCCAAGACCATGTTGATATTTGATAGCCACTGGATTCCGCGTTCAATGCCGGACACGGCCGAGGCGACAAACAGCGCAGTCAAAATTGCGATGATAACAACCAAAACCCCGGAACCAACCTTGGCCATCACACCGCTGGCCTGGATACCGCCACCAATTTGCAGCGCACCAAGTCCCAGCGAACACGCGGAACCGAACAGGGTGGCCAAAATGGCCAGAATGTTGATGGTGCGGCCACCCCAGCTATGGGTGACCCTGTCGCCGAAGATTGAGGAGAACATCGCGGAGAACAGCTGTGGGCGTCCGAGCCGGAAGCTGCCGTAGGCCATTCCGAGGCCAACAATTGCGTACATGGCCCAGGGGAACAAGGTCCAGTGGAAGAGCGTAGTGCCCATCGCAGTGCTCAATGCAGCAGGAGTTTGCCCGTCCACGGTACCCGGTGGAGGTGACATGTAGAAGTACAGCGGCTCGCCGACACCGTAGAACACCAACCCGATACCCATACCGGTAGCAAACATCATGGAGATCCATGAGATGGTGCTGAATTGTGGCTTCTCACTGTCTTTCCCGAGTGGGATGCGCCCAAAATTCTTGGACGCAACCACGAGGACAAACACGGTAAATACCGAGGCTGCGATGACAAAGAGCCAGCCGGTATTCGTAATTACCCAGTTCAGTGCGGCATCAGATGCGACGCCTAGCCCTTTGGGAGTAACAAATCCCCACACGATAAATGCCAAGGCCAAGCATCCGGCAATGCCGAACACCCAGTAATCCATACCGGTCTTGCCATATTTTTTAGGTCGTCGTTGACGAGCCGTATGCAGCTCGCCGACTAAATCTTCGAATGATTGTTCATTCTGCGTCATTTGTTCTTCCTTCACCGGCGGAATTCATTTCGCCTAAACGTCATGAGTTCCGGCGGCAACCATCCCGGTGAAGGGCCGGTTGCCAGATCATGGACTCGGTTGAGCATTGCCTTGAGGGCATCGTGTACTGGCTTCTTATTCAACAGCGGAAGACGCTGAAATAATAGACTTCGGCTGCCAGTATCTGCGGAGGTTGACTAAATCAACCCAGCAGAGCAGGGAAAATATTTACCTTTTGACGTCCTCAAAGACCTTATCCATCATGGTCCCACCGGGAATAGGGGTCAAACTTCGCAGGATTTGACCTGCTGTTTTAGGCGTCGTCGAGGGGCTTGAGTCCCTTGTGAAACACAGTTAACGGCTGGCAGATGTGAATTTCCTCGCCAGGCAATATTTTCTGCATCTATCAGCGAAACAGACCAGATCAGAAGTTCTTTTCCGGGTCAGCAAATTTGAGCCGAAAAATATCGGGCAAACCGCGTACTTTATCTTGACTGATTCAAAATAAATAGGGCAAACTAGTGTTATGACAACATCCGGGGGAATCGAGAAGGTGCTGCGCGAAGCATCTATGCGGGTCACTCGTCCGCGCGTTGCGGTGCTTGGGGCGGTAACGGCTCATCCTCATGCGGATACCGAGACAATTATTGACGCGGTCCGTCAAGAGCACCCCACGATTTCCCATCAAGCGGTGTACGACTCATTAAAACTGCTCACCGGCCTGGGACTGCTCCGCCAGATTCAACCCCATGGACATATCGCCCGCTACGAGGCCCGGGTGGGAGACAACCACCACCACGTGGTCTGCCGTAGCTGCGGAGCATTGGCGGATGTCGACTGCGCTGTTGGAGCTTCGCCGTGTCTGCACGCCTCCGATGACCACGGTTTCAGCATCGATGAGGCAGAAGTTATTTACTGGGGACTCTGTCCAGACTGCCAATCAGCCAAAACCGTGTAGCCGGCTACATTTTCAATTTCAAAAGAAGTACCGCAAGGAACTAACCTTCATCTTCGCAGGCTGCTAATCTGCGGACGTGAAAAATCACGCCCAATTCAGTATCAGAAGGAAAACTACATGTCAGAAACGACTGCAGGTCAGTGCCCAGTAGTAGGCGCCGGACGCGTTCACCCCACCCGGGGCAACGCGAACACCGAATGGTGGCCGAATAAGCTCAACCTGAAAGTTCTGTCCAAGAACCAGGAAGCCACCAACCCGCTGGATGCCGACTTCGACTACCCAGCAGCATTCGAAGCACTGGATTTCGCAGCGGTTAAGGCCGATATCGCCGAGCTGATGACCAAGTCCTATGACTGGTGGCCAGCGGACTTCGGCCACTACGGTCCATTCTTCATCCGTATGGCATGGCACGCAGCGGGCACCTACCGCTCCCACGACGGCCGCGGTGGCGCAGGCGCCGGTCAGCAGCGTTTTGCACCGCTGAACTCCTGGCCAGATAACGTGAACCTGGATAAGGCACGTCGACTGCTGTGGCCAGTGAAGAAGAAGTACGGCCAGTCACTGTCCTGGGCCGACCTGATCATCTTGGCCGGTAACGTTTCCCTGGAAGACATGGGATTCGAAACCTTCGGTTACGCCGGCGGCCGCAAAGACGTCTGGGAAGCTGACGATGACGTGTACTGGGGCCCGGAAAAGGTCTGGCTGGAAAGCGAACGCTACACCGGTGCACGCAACCTTGAAGCTCCACTGGCAGCAGTCCAGATGGGCTTGATCTATGTCAACCCTGAGGGTCCAGATGGCGTCGCTGATCCGTTGGCCTCGGCCATCGACATCCGCGAAACCTTCCGCCGCATGGGCATGGATGACGAAGAAACCGTCGCGCTGATCGCCGGCGGCCACACCTTCGGCAAGACCCACGGCGCGAGCGCCGAAACCCACAAGGGCGAGGACCCGGAGTCTGCTCCGTTGGAGATGCAGGGACTGGGCTGGAAGTCAGGCCACGGCACCGGCCACGGCGATGACACCATCGGCTCAGGTCTCGAAGTGACCTGGACCTACCACCCAACCCGTTGGGACAACGAATTCTTCCACATCCTCTTCGCTTACGAGTGGGAGCTGTTCCACTCAGAGGCCGGTGCACAGCAGTGGCGTCCAAAGGACGGTGCTGGCGCCGATATGGTGCCGATGGCCCACAACCCGGCCGTGCGCCGCGAACCACGCATGCTGACCAGTGACCTGGCTCTGCGTTTCGACCCGGTTTACGGTCCGATCTCGCAGGATTTCAAGAACAATCCAGAGAAGTTCGCCGACGCTTTCGGCCGCGCCTGGTTTAAGCTGACTCACCGCGATATGGGCCCGAAGTCCCGTTACTTCGGCCCGGAAATTCCGGCAGAAGACCTGGCTTGGCAGGATCCCCTGCCGGCAGCCCCTGCAGTAACTCTAGGCGCTACCGAGGTCGCTGCACTGAAGGCCCTCATTGCACAGTCAGGCCTTTCGGTACAGCAGTTGGTTTCCACCGCATGGAAGGCAGCTGCAAGCTTCCGTTCCTCGGATAAGCGTGGTGGCGTCAACGGTGGCCGTATCCGATTGGAACCACAGGTTTCCTGGAGCGTGAACCAGCCAGAACAGCTCAAGGTCGTCATCACCGTCCTTGAACAGATCGTGGAAGAGTTCAACGCAACCTCTGCCATCAAGACTTCCTTCGCAGACGTTGTAGTTTTGGCCGGCAACGTCGGTGTTGAGCAGGCAGCCTTGGCTGCCGGCCAGCAGATCGAGGTTCCATTCACCCCGGGCCGCGTTGACGCAACCCAGGAACAGACCGACGTGGAGCAGTTCGCTTGGCTGGAGCCGGTCTCCGACGGCTTCCGCAACTACGATTCCGAGTTCTTGAATCTACCTCCGGAATACCTGCTCATTGACCGCGCTAACCTGCTGGGCCTTAACGCACCGGAGATGACCGTACTGCTCGGTGGTCTGCGTGTACTGGGCAACAACTGGGATGGCTCGAACTACGGCGTCTTCACCGATACCCCGGGCGCGTTGACCAACGACTTCTTCGCGAACCTGATGGAACTGGGCCTTGAGTGGACCCCGGACGCCGAAGAGAAGACCTACGCCACCACCGACGGCCGCTGGGTTGGCAGCCGCGTGGATCTGGTGTTCGGCTCAAACTCCGAGCTGCGCGCGTTGGCCGAGGTATACGCGGCCGATGATGCGAAGGAGACCTTTGCTACGGACTTCGCCGCAGCCTGGGCCAAGCTCATGGATGCCGACCGCTTTGAACTGCGCAAGTAAGTAGTTTCCAGGCTCAAAACTGCGGCCGCCACTCCTTCATTGGGGTGGCGGCCGCAGTTTTTGGTTTTTCCAACCTAAAACAGCACTGGTTCCGATTGCGCCTGTCTTTGCGGGTTTTCAAGTTCCAGCAGCTGCAGCTTGGTGGGCAATCCGCCAAGGTACCCGCCCAGCGAACCATCGGTGCGCAGGACTCTGTGGCAGGGCAGGACAATCGGCAGTGGATTGGTCGCGCAGGCGGTGCCCACGGCGCGCACCGCTTTTGGATTGCCAATCTTCTCTGCCACCTGCGCGTAGCTCAGGGTCTGCCCGTAGCCAATCTGTCCCAGTTCCAATTGCACGCTTCGGCGAAAATCCGTAGATAGCCTCAGGTCCAGCGGGAGCTGGAATTCGTGCCGTGTGCCAGCAAAATATTCCTCAAGCTGGCGCGCTGCCCCATCGAGTTTTGCAGGTGCTTTCAGGATTCGCGGGCTCACCTTAGCCGCAAGGCTTTCAAGGATATGGTCATGGCCTTCGATTTCAAAAGCAACTCTGACCAGTCCGGTCACGGTGCTGGCCAGCAGCAGTTTTCCGATTGGCGTATCAAGCACCCGGTAGGAAATGTCGGTCAGCTGTGATTTATCTGCTTCGGCTTCCAGGCGTGAATGCAGTTGGGCCAGCATCGTAGTCTCCTCGGCGTTGGGACCGGAATTCACTGTGTTAATGTTCATCTTGTTGCTCCCGGGGCTTGTGCCTCATCCAGCTTGCTTCGTAATTTCTTGATTCCGTCGGCCGCCGCTCGCCGAGCAGCTTCCGGCGTCCCCGAGAGCACTTCGGCAATTTGCGCATAACTTAATCCGCCAAGATACCTGTATGCGATTACTAGCCGTTGTTTTTCGGGCAGCGTTTTGACCACTTGCCAGAGTTCCAGATTCTCTAGCTCCTGCGCCGGAGTCCCGGCTTGGACGCCGTCGCCGATTCCGACCTCCGCTTGCACGATTTCGGGTCGATGCCTGCGCAGTTCGTCAATGGCTTTACGGTGGGCAATGCGCACCAGCCAAGCCTGCACGTTGGCTTCCTGAGCCAACTGGGGATAGGCCTTGAGCGCCGAGAGAAAGGTTTCAGACCAGGCATCTTGAGCGCGGTGCTCATCGAGCAGCGCGCGGCACACTCGCAGGACGCTGAGTCCATGGGTCTGCACGACCCGTTCGAATGGTTGCTTCATGTGGCTCCTCGTTGGCGGCTGTCACTAGGTAAACGTACCGTGCGGCCATTTTGTGAGGTGCGTGAGCCAACTATTTCAAAAACTTTGCGTCGCTGAATTTCAGTGAGCGGTGATGAGGCCTAATTCTTCGCGCAGTTCACGCATCCGGTCAAGATCAACTTCCAGCAGCTCCCCATTGGCCACTCCCTCATGGATGCGTACCCCGGCGAGCGCGTCGCGCACAATCCGCATGGCAGCGCCGTGGCTGATGACCAAGATCTTTCGCCCAGGGTTCTCCTGCACTAGGACGGACAAGGCACCAAGCATGCGGTGCAAGACGGTTTCTCTGTCTTCAGTTTCAGCAGCAAGAGCCGCCGCTTCGACTTCGCTGACTTCAGCCATGATCCGGCCTTCAAGCGGGCCGAAGCCTCGCTCAATCACGTCCGTGGCAGGCGACGCATGTTCAACGTCAAGTTCTGCTGCGATCAGCGTGGCTGTTTCTTGAGCCCGCGTCAGCGGAGAAGCGACTACCAGATCCCAATTCTGGCCCCTCAGATCCCTGCCAAGCTCCCGCGCTTGCGCTCGACCGGTGTCGTTTAGATCGATATCGGTGCGTCCTTGCATGCGCCCGGCAAGGTTCCAATCGGTCTGCCCATGCCTGATCAAAGCTAACGCTGTATCCATAGCTCGAGCATAAGCTAACCTCTGAGCCCTGCCCGAATCGGATTCCTCCTTCAAGAACCGAAACTTTAGGACTCATAGTTGGGTCATCCAAGGACATATTGACAGACTGTTACTAACCATCCCGAGCGGCCGAGAGATCTGGTTTGATGACGCCGCAGCAACCTGCCACAGCCGGTGGACCAGGTGCTACCGCCAGAACCGATGGAGCTGCTTTCCACTGGATTCCAGGGGTTAAGCGACATTGATCCGGGATTCCTGCCGAAGCATCAATCGACAAGGAGTCGTACGCCACCATGGCTGACCACAAGTTTGGATTTCGCACCCGCGCACTGCATGCCGGAGGCACACCCGACGCGGAGCACGGCGCACGCGCTGTGCCGATCTACCAGAGCACTTCATTTGTCTTCAAAGACACCGATGACGCAGCTAATCTCTTCGCGCTGCAAAAGTACGGGAACATCTACTCGCGCATCGGCAACCCCACGGTGGCAGCATTCGAGGAGCGCATGGCGTCACTCGAAGGCGGCATCGGCGCGGTAGCCACCGCCTCGGGTATGGCAGCTGAGTTTGTCACCTTCGCGGCACTGGCTCAGTCCGGGGACCACATCGTTGCTTCCTCCAAACTCTATGGAGGAACCATCACCCAGCTGGACGTGTCCCTGCGCCGCTTCGGGATCGAGACAACCTTCATCGATTCCAATGACGCTGCAGATTTTGAGGCGGCAATCCAAGAGAACACCAAGGCCGTTTACACGGAAATCGTGGCAAACCCTTCGGGCGACATCGCTGACCTGAAGGGTCTGGCAGAGGTCGCTCACCGCCATCACATCCCGCTGGTGGTTGACTCGACGTTGACCCCGCCGTACCTGTTGCGCCCCATTGAGCATGGCGCGGACATCGTGATCCACTCGGCCACGAAGTTCATCGGAGGCCACGGCACCACCTTGGGCGGCGTCGTCATCGAGGCTGGCACCTTCGACTGGGGCAATGGCAAGTTCCCCACCATGACCGAACCCGTACCAAGCTACGGCAACGTGTCGTGGTGGGATAACTTCGGCGAATATGGATTCCTGACCAAATTGCGCAGCGAGCAGCTACGGGATTTCGGCCCTTCCCTGCCTGCGCAGTCGGCATTCCAGTTGCTGCAGGGTCTGGAGACCCTGCCGCAGCGTATGGATAACCACCTGGCCAACGCAAAGCAGGTCGCCGCGTGGCTCGAAGCCGATGACCGCGTGACCTATGTCAATTACGCGGGGCTCGAGTCCCACCCCCAATATGCCCGCGCCGCCGAATTACTGCCTATGGGCGTTGGTTCGGTCTTCAGTTTCGGAGTAAAGGGTGGACGCGAGGCTGGCACCAAGTTCATCGAAGCTTTGCAGCTGGCAAGCCACTTGGCCAATATCGGTGATGCTCGTACCTTGGTATTGCACCCGGGTTCCACGACGCACCAGCAGCTGAGCGCCGAGCAGATGGTCGCGGCAGGAGTTCCTGAAGATCTGATCCGCCTCTCCGTCGGCTTGGAAGATGTTGAAGATATTCTCTGGGATCTGGATCAGGCGCTGGCCGCTTCCCAGAAAACCGCAGCCCAGCTGGACGAGGCTCCTACCTATGACGGCGCTGCCTGCGCCGTGCCAGCAGCTTCAAAGGGAGCAAACTAATGAGCACTGAGCAACGTACTTGGCAGGGCCCTGGCGCTGCAGAACGCCTGAACATTCTGCATGAAACAAAGTCCATTGCTATCGTTGGTGCCTCAAATAAGCCATCGCGCGCCAGCTACTTTGTCGCCACATATCTCTTGTCTTCCTCGAAGTACAAGGTATATTTCATCAACCCCGTGCTGGACGAGATTCTCGGGCAGCCGGTCTACAAGTCATTAGCTGATCTGCCGGAGACCCCTGATCTGGTCGAGGTTTTCCGCAAACATGATGACCTACCCACCGTGCTGGATGAAGCGCTGGCCGTGGGCGCAAAAACCCTGTGGTTGCAGCTTGGTTCGTGGCATGAGGAGGTAGCCGCGCGCGCCGAGGCTGCCGGGATGAACGTGGTCATGGACCGCTGCGTCAAGATTGAGCATGCCCGCTTCCATGGTGGCTTGCGTCTTGCCGGGTTCAACACCGGGGTGATCTCCTCTAAGCGCCAGCTGCTGGCATAGAGTTCCAGATATTTCCATTCTTGCCGGAGCCTGTGGTGAAGTCACCGCAGGCTCCGGACATTTGGGCTGGCATCCTCACCGCTCCAATCCCTCACTCGGAAGCATCGCATGGTGCTAAGGGGCGAGATCAGATATCTACATAACGATTCAGAGGATTTTTCCTGCCTGCGGGATGGTCGAATTGATTTCAGCTGGTAAAGGCGAAAAGGTAAATATATGCTTTCCCGCTCCCGCGCCAACGCGGTTATTTCCGTACTTTGCTGTGTCCTTTTCCTCACCAGCTGCGGTTCTCCAATAACCCAACAGGTTTCCCGGGCAGGCCACGCGGTTGCAGGTTTCTTTGCCAATACCTCCTCCGCCCGAAGCGAAGGCTCCATGCAGGTCGCACGGGGAGCGGATTTCAGTGAGGTTCCCACCGTGCAGGCCCCTGCCACCGCAATGGTGCTCAAACC